>JAFKFE010000923.1 GCA_017308345.1 Alphaproteobacteria bacterium
GCAGGCCATGAGCAGCGGCGTCTATGTGACGGCGGGCGAGCCGGCGCAGCCGCAGATCGCGGCGCCGAAGAAGGGCCTGTTCGCATCGCTGTTCAGCACCACGCCGGCCTCGGCCGCGCCCGCGCCGCTGATCAATTCGCGCTCGGGCGACCAGCCGCCGGCGCAAGCCAAGGCCCCGACCGCTCCCGCCAAGCCGATCGTCGAGCTGGCCTCCGCGACGCCCGCCGCAAAGCCGGTGCAACTGGCCTCGCTCGACGACCCGAGCAATCACATCACCGGCGCCGATGCCCTTCCCGGCGTGCGCCAGACCGCGCTGTTCGAGATCAAGCGCAAGTCGGGCATCGACGACGAGAGCGACGTCGACCTCAACGAGGATGAGGGTGGCGGCGGTTCCTACCAGGTGGCGTCGGCCGCCGGCATGGCGAGACTCGCGCCCAACGGCCTTCTGAAGCAGAACGAAAGCGTCGACGTCGCCTGTTTGAAGCCGTCGCTGGTGCGGGTGCTGAAGACGATCGAGGGCCATTTCGGCCGCAAGATGGTCGTCACCTCCGGTTATCGCGACCCCTCGCGCAACCGCCGCGCCAACGGCGCCAAGAACTCGCTGCACATGTACTGCGCCGCCGCCGACATCCAGGTGCCCGGCGTCTCCAAGTGGGAGCTGGCGAATTACGTCCGCACGATGCCCGGCCGTGGCGGCGTCGGCACCTACTGCCACACCGAATCCGTCCATGTCGACGTCGGCCCCGAGCGCGACTGGAACTGGCGCTGCCGTCGCCGCAGCGGCGGTGGCGAGGACGGCTGAGCCCGCCTGCAAGCGCAACTGCATTTTCCACCCAAAAGCCATGCGTTTCACGGTGCTGTGAAAAAAGTTGTCGCATGTGGCGGCGGATGGGTTGCCGGTTGGCAACAACGCAATTATAAGCCGCTTCGTCTGAGCGCGCCCATCGTCTAGCGGTTAGGACACCGCCCTTTCACGGCGGTAACAGGGGTTCGATTCCCCTTGGGCGTACCAGACCAATCTCCCCTGAATGACTGCAAATCCGGCGTCCAGCGCACCCTGTGACGAAACGCGTCATTAACGGCGTTCGCGAGTGACACATGTCGCCATGGATCAGACGATATAGAATTCTGCGTCCCCGTGGAGGCGGAAATGAACTTGCTTCGGACAGCGCTCTTATGCGCGGCAATGATCGGTCTGGCCGGACTACAGCCTGCCTACGCCGAGGATCAGCCTGCTCAGCCGGACGGTGGCGCGACGCAACAGCAGCCGGCCGTTCATTGCGAGGGACAGAATTGCCTGCCGCCGAAGGACGACCCCGCCTTGGAGTGCAAGGGGCAGGATTGCACGCCGGCGACCGACCAGCCGGCAGGCCCGGAGATCAAGAAAGTCAAGTGAGAGGCCGAGGGTGCTCTGCGGCGGGAGCAGAAGGCCGCCGCCGGCGTTGGGTCGCGTCGGCGCTCGGAAAAAGCAGGCCCCTCGGAGAGAAGCGACGAGCGCCGGTCAATCCGGAACAAACGGCGCCGGCTCTTCACACCGATACACCATGCATTGCCCATCATGGGTCGGGACATAGTCGACCATCGGCACGTAAGGAGCGTCGCACTCATTGCCGAATTGGCGGACATAGCGATCATAGGTGTTCGCTCCGGTGCTCAGCACCGCCGCATGCTGGCTCTGGATCAGCGCCTGGATTTGCGCGCATGTCATATTTCGTGTGTCGGGCCGCGCATCGGCGAAATTCGTGGCGGCAACGATCATCGCTGCCGCGCAAAACGCAATCTTGCCCATGGGCATGCTGGCATCCTCGCAAATATCGTATCGCCAAATTCGCATCTTGCGGCGCCGCTCCGCAACAGCGGTGCGGTCACGATGCAGCGAGCAAGCCAGTGGCCGAAGGCTTGAGACTGATATTCATCCCGCTCTCAATGGCCTCAATCCATTGAGTTAAGCGCCGATGCAGAAATGCTCAAAATGAAAACATCGGCGATCGTTATGCAAGAAACGTATATTGCGCGATCAGCGCGGGAGCGCCGCCAGGATTCTGTCTCG
>JAFKFE010000924.1:0-1390 GCA_017308345.1 Alphaproteobacteria bacterium
ACCGAGCATTTGAAGCGCTTCGGCGCCGTCGACGTGCCACGTGGCCAGTATGAGAAGCTGCTCGCCGAGGCGCTAAAGGGCGACGCCGTCTTCTATCCCTGAAGACCAGTCCCCCAGTTGGATACCGATCACTCGATCGGCGTCCGCGAACGGAACATCATCTTCCAGCCGTCGGCGCGATGAACGTGGCAGGTGCTGACCAGCGCCTCACAAGGCTCGCCATCTTCGCGTGTCGCATGAGCATAGGTCAGCATGACGATGTCGCTGCCCGGCTCGGCCATGCAGGCAGGTCTCGAGATCAGTTGGTGCTGGCGGGCTCGTCGTCCGTGGCATCCGGTGCCGTCTCGGCCGGAGCGGTGCCCGCCGGCTGGGTCGCGGTTGCCTTCGGCTTGGGTGCCGGAGCCGCCGGCTTGCCCACCTCGGCCTTGGCCGCGGTCGGCGGCGGCACGTCGGACTTCTGTTTGCAGCCCTTGAGCCACACGTCATAGACGGCGTGCTCGACGGCGTTGAGGCCAGGGCTTTCGGCGAACATCCAGCCGGTGAAGATACGGCGGATCTTGCGGTCAAGCGTGATCTCGTCGACCTCGACGAACGAATCGGTCTTGGGCTGCTCCGTGTCCGGCCGCGAATAGCAGACGCGAGGCGTCACCTGCAGAGCGCCGAACTGCACGGTCTCGTCGATATAGACGTCGAAGGTGATGATGCGGCCGGTGATCTTGTCGATGCCGGCGAACTCGGCGACCGGATTGGTGATGCGGTCGGAGGCGGAAGGCGCCGGGGCGGGCGCCTGCGCGGCGGCGAAGACCGCCGTCGAGGCGGTCAGAAAGGAAGCTGCCGCGAACAATCCCGTCAAAAGTCGGCTCATGCAAGGATACCGGTGGTTGCGCCCGGGTGATTCTCTCAATTGCCCAAGGCTAGTCATGGCTGCGATATCAGCAAGCAGCTAAACGCCAATTGTGGCGACAAAGGACCGAAGAAGCGTTTAGGAGCCTGGCGTCCAGGCGTCGTAGTCGCCGGTCACCTGCGGGCGGTGCTGGTTGGTGAGAATCGAACCGGCCGGCCGGTACGCCGACGGCGTCCCGGTCGGATTGGCCTGATGCGGCTTCTGCCATTCACGCGGCTTGTAGCTCTCGCTAGCGGGAGCGGTGTCGACGCGATGATGGATCCAGCCATGCCAGCCCGGCGGGATCTTCGAAGCCTCGGAATAGTCGCGATAGATGACCCAGCGGCGGGTGCGGCCTTCCGAATCGACGCCGCCCTCGTAATAGACGTTGCCGGCTTCGTCCTCGCCGACCTTCTTGCCGAAGCGCCAGGTGTGAAAACGGGTGCCGAGCGTCTGGCTGTTCCACCAGGTAAAAAACTGCAGCAGGAAAGTCTTCATCCATATCCT
>JAFKFE010000924.1:1493-4940 GCA_017308345.1 Alphaproteobacteria bacterium
TCCATATCCTCGCGGCGGCAGCGGCTGCGCCTTTCACTGCTTATGGCTTCACGCCAGCACGAAGGCAAGGGTTTTGCCATGCCTCCAGCGTAAATGCTTCGAGAGCCCTTGTTCTGATGCGTGGAGTCGCGCCGGAACCGCTGCGCGACATGCATAAATCGATGCAGCCGCGCCGCCAGGGACCAGGCGGCTTGCCAAGCGCCGCATGTCTTTCTAAAGCTCGGCCCGCCTATTTCGGGCCTGCCTTGAGGGAGGGACGATTGACCCGGGATCCGTCCGCCGACAGCCGGATCAACGCCGAAGACATTCGCCGCCGCAAGGGCGGTGTGCCGATCGTCTGCCTTACCGCCTACACCTATCCTGTCGCCCGCCTGCTCGATCCGCATGTCGACCTGCTCCTGGTCGGCGACAGCGTCGCCATGGTCCTGCATGGCCATGCCACGACGCTCGGCGCTTCTCTGGAGATGATGATCGCCCACGGCCAGGCCGTGATGCGCGGCTCGGCCAAGGCCTGCGTCGTGGTCGACATGCCGGCCGGCAGCTATGAGGCCTCGCCGGCACAAGCCGCGATGTCCGCGAGGCGCATCGTGAAGGAAACAGGCTGCCAGGCCGTGAAGCTCGAAGGGGGCGTCGACATGGGCGCCCAGATCGCGGCGATCGTCGCCGAAGGAATACCGGTCATGGGCCATATCGGGCTGCAGCCGCAGTCGGTGGAGAAGGACGGCGGCTACAAGATCAAGGGCCGGACCAAGGACAATATCGCGGCCCTATTCGGCGATGCCGAGGCGGTGGAAAAAGCCGGCGCCTTTTCCGCCGTCATCGAAGGCACGATGGAGGCCGTGGCCGCCGAGCTGACCCGTTATATTTCGATACCGACGATCGGCATCGGCGCCAGCGCCGACTGCGACGGCCAGATCCTGGTCATCGACGACATGGTCGGCATGACTGTCGATCGCGTGCCGAAATTCGTCAAGGAATACGCCAATTTGCGCGGCGTGATCGCGGACGCGGCGGCGCGCTACGCCGCCGAGGTGCGCAGCCGCGCCTTCCCCGGCCCCGCCCACGTCTTCACAACGGCATCCGGCAAGGACGAGACATGAACGCTCCAATCGTCGTCGACAGCGTCGGCGCCCTTCGCGCGCAAGTCCGGGACTGGCGGCGGGCCGGCCTCGGGGTCGCCATGGTGCCGACCATGGGCGCGCTGCATGACGGCCATATCTCGCTGGTCAGGATCGCGCTGGGACGGGCAGATCGCTGCGTCGTCTCGATCTTCGTCAACCCGACGCAGTTCGCGCCGACGGAGGATCTCGACAAATATCCGCGCCAGCTCGCGCGCGATCTCGACCGGTTGCGGGATGCGGGCGCGCATCTCGCCTTCACGCCGGGCGTGAGCGAAATGTACCCCGCCGGTTTCGCCACGAAGATCTCGGTGGGCGGCCCCTCCTCGGGTCTCGAGACGGCCTGCAGGCGGCGCCCGATTGCGCCGTGTTCGGCGAGAAGGACTACCAGCAGCTTTGCGTCGTCAGGCAGCTCTGCCGCGATCTCGACCTGCCGGTCGAGATTATCGGCGCGCCGACCGTGCGCGACGCCCACGGCCTCGCCATGTCGTCGCGCAATGCCTATCTCGGCGAGGCCGAGCTCGACACCGCGCGCAAGCTCAACGTGATCCTGCGCCGCGCGGCGGCGGCGCTTTCGGACGGGGCCGACGAAGCCGGCGCCGTCGATGCCGCCGCGAAGGCCCTTGTCTCGGCGGGTTTCCAAAAGGTCGACTATGTCGCCGCCCGCGCAAGCGTCACGCTCGGACCCTGGCAGCAAGGCCACGACGGCCGCCTGCTCGCAGCGGCCTGGCTCGGCACGACGCGCCTGATCGACAATGTGGAAATTCCCTCCGCCTGAGCGATCCCTGCCCTATCGGCGAGGCGCGGCATGATGCAAGCAGGCGTGATGCAATTCACAGACGCAGAACGCACCCGCCGGTTGTGTGCGACCTTACGCAGAGCTATTGTGGAACCTAACACTGCGTCAGATCAATGGCGGCACGAGAGGGGCTATGTCCGCGCTACCCTGCACGATCAATCGCGCGCTGCCGCAGATCGTCGAGGCAATCTACGATTCGATCGCCGATCTCGATCGCTGGCGGCCGACGCTCGAAGCGATCTGCCGGATCGCCATGGGTCAGCTGGCCATGCTGGCGGTGGTCGACACCGCCGCGAATGCCGCGCGGTTCTCGATTTCCTGCGGCGATCCGGCCCTGCTCGAGCCGTTGCAGCGCGACTACGGCGCGGATGTACCCTTCTTCACGGCCGTGCCCAGAATGGAGATCGACCAGCCGCTCACCGTCGACGGCTTCTATGCGCTGCAAGGTCCCGACGCCCGCCGGAACTGGATCGAAAGCCGCATCGTGCGCGAATGGGTCGAGCCGAACCGACTGGATGATTTCTTCTGGGTCGCCCTGATGAAGCAGCCAAGCCGGATCGGCACGCTGATGGTGGTGACGGACAAGGACCGGCGCCAGATCACGACCGAGGATCTGGAACTGATGTCCCAGCTCGCGCCGCATGTGCGCCGCGCGGTCACCATCGGCGACCTTTTCGAGGCCGAAAGGCGCAAGGCGGAGATATTCCAGTCGATCCTCGAAAGCCTCGACCATCCGGTGCTGATCGTCGCCGACGATATGCAGATCATCTTTGCCAATCCCGCAGCCGAGGCGCTGCTTGCCGGTAGCGGCTCTGTTTCGTGCACGCGCGGCCAGCTCTCATTCGCCTATATGGCGGCCAACGCCGCGATCGGCCGCGCCGTACAACTCGGCACGCGCGACGAATTCGCGCTTGGACCGGCCGGCATCAGTGTCCCGCTGGTCCAGGCGGTCGCGCCCGCCGTCGCTCATGTCATGCCGCTGGCGCGTCGCGAAATCTCGGCGCGTCTTTCGCTGCGCGCCGCCGCGGCGATCTTCATCGCGCCGGCGGGTAAGTCGCCCATGCCGGCGCTGGAGGCGATCGCCGCGCTGTTCGGATTGACGCCGGCGGAAAAGCGCGTCGCCGGCCATGTCGCCGCCGGACTGACGCGCCGCGAGATCGCGGCCGCCGGCGGCGTCTCGGACGGGACGGTCAAGTCGCAATTGGCAACCATCTTCGACAAGACCGGCACCGGCGACCAGCGCGAACTCCAGCTGCTGATGCGCGAACTGTCGCCGCCGCTGCGCTCCATCTAACCTGATGGGGCGACGCAACTCCGGCCGGAGGCCGAGGCGAGTCGCCTTGCCGCCCGCTTCGGTGTCCTGGGTTGCCACGCCTACTCTTCCGACGGCCTGTGCAGATACATCGACTGGATGCCGACGCGGCCCGGCCCGGTGAAGCGATTGACGACGAAATTCATGTTGGCGCCGAAGAAGCCGCTGGAGAGCCGGTCGATCCTGGTGTCCATCTTCACCGAAGCATCCTTGAACAG
>JAFKFE010000925.1 GCA_017308345.1 Alphaproteobacteria bacterium
TGCCTCGTCGTCGTCGTCGGTGAGGATGAAGAACTCCTCCGCCTCCGACTCCTCGGGCACAGGCGTGTATGGCACCGACGGTGGGCAGCCCAGGCGGTCGGGCGGCGGCGCGGCAGGGTCGCCAGGGGCCAATCCGACCCTATCCGCACCTGTGCTCTCGTTCGCCCCGCCGGCGGCATCCTCACCATCGTCATCGCGCTGCTAACGGCGCTGTCCAGCAAGGCTGGCGTCTGGTTTGCCGTGGCATTGGGCGAGTTGGGCAATTCGATCGCCTTCCTCCACGATGCCGCCAACCCTCACCCGCTGCAGACGATCCTGACGAATGCCAGCGTATTGGTGCTGCTGGTCGTGTTGAAGGATGCCGGCTTTACCGGTGTGCGCAATCTCGTTTCAACGACCCTGCACCGCAAATGGCGAGGCTGGCTGAACGGCCAGTTCAACCAGGCCCTGCTCGACGGCAACCACACCCATTTCCATGCCCAGCATGGTTCGGTGGCCGGCGGCATCGTCGCCCCGGACAACATCGACCAGCGCATCCAGGAATCGATCAAGGACATGACCGGCGGCGCGATCGGGCTTGCCATGGGCGTCCTGGGTGTGGCGACCTCGCTCTATTTCATCGGCGAAAACCTGATCGGGTCCTCGGTCGAGGTCAAGGGCCTGGAATTCCTGGGCAGCTACGGCACCGCGGTGCTGGCTTTCCTCGCCGTCGCCATCTACGTGCCGCTGAACACCGGGATCGCGGTCAAGCTCGGGCGCCTGCTTGAGCGGCTCAATGTGCGCATGCAGCAGGCCGAGGGCAGCTACCGCGCCGAACTGACGACCTTTCTGCGCCGCAGCTTCCACGTTGCCGCGTCGCATGGCGAAGGCGTCCAGAAGTCGATGCATGACAGGCTCTACGTCGATATCGACAAGACGTGGGGCCGGCTCAATGTGGTCAACACCAGCTACACGTCCTTCGAATTGATCTACAATTTCGTCGGCGCCCGTATCGTTGCCTACGCACCGGGCCTGGTGTCGTTCATCCACAACCGTCTGGATTACAAAGGCTACATCACCGGCTCCGAAATGGTCGCCCAGTTGATCAGCCAGTGCTCGTGGTTCATCCATGTGATGCCGGCGATTGCGACGCTGAGAGCCAACAGCCAGCGCGTGACCGAACTGGCCAACGCCATCGAGAACGTCCAGCATCCGCGCGAATTCTATCAGCAGACCGGCCGCTCCGACTTCAACTACGCCAGCCAGAATCCCGTCTTCGGCCTGACCATCCAGAAGCTGGAGCTGGCGCACCAAGGCGAGGACGCGACGCCCTTCCTCAGCGCCGCGAACCTGCGCTTCCGCCGTGGCGAGTGGACCTTCCTCAAGGGCGAATCCGGCTGCGGCAAGACTTCGCTGATCAAGGCGATCAACGGCCTGTGGCCGTACGGCCGCGGCACCATCGTGTTCCCGGACGGCGTGGCGAATTTCTACGCTGCCCAGTAGGTCAAGCTGCAGCAGGTGTCGCTGAAGCAGCTCGTCTGCCTGCCGGGCTCCGAGCACGACCACGGCGACACGCAGGTGGCGGCCGCCTTGCACAAGGCCGGCCTCGGCGACTTCATCGAACACCTGGCGCAAGAGAGCCGGGAAGGCAAGATCTGGGATCAGGTGCTCTCCGGCGGCCAGAAGCAGAAACTGGTGGTTGCGCGCATCATCCTCCAGCAGCCGGGACTTCTGTTCCTCGACGAGGCGACCGGCGCGCTCGATCCCGAGGGCAAGATAGCTTTCCATCAGGCGATCAAGGACAATTGTCCGAACGTCACCGTCATCAGCGTCATGCACGAGGCGGTGGCGCCGCGCTCGCTTTCCGGCGACGAATTCTATCACAGCGTGGTTTCGATCGCGGACGGCGTCGCCACCAAGAAGCCGCTTGCTCCCAGCCTGCCGCGCGAGCTCACGACCATCCTCGCCCAGCCCCGGCCGGCCGAGGACAAATGGCTGCGCTTCTCGCGCCGGCTGAAGCAGAAATAGCAACCATCACAAGCCTTTGCTCGACTGGCCGGCC
>JAFKFE010000926.1 GCA_017308345.1 Alphaproteobacteria bacterium
GGTGATCGGAAAGCCCCAACTCGTTGTCAGCGTCACGGCCTTGGACACAAGCAACCGCATATCCACGCGGGGAGGATCAACGAAGATGCCCACCTGAACCACTGTTCCGCCACGCCGCACAAGCCGGATACAGTCGGCCAGGGCGCGTTCGTTGCCCGCGCATTCAATCGCCACATCGATGCCCAGGCCCTCCTCGGTAGGCCCCAGCACGGCGTCGCCGAAATTCGCCGAAGTGGGGTCGGCGATCTCATAACCGAGTTGGAGAGATTCCAGCCTGCGGCGGCGTGCGGGATTGGCTTCCGACACCACCACCCTCGATGCGCCGGCCGCTTTCGCGGCCATTGCCGCGAGGACGCCGATCGGACCGGCGCCGGTCACCAAAACGGTGCTGCCTGCAGCGACGCCGCCCCGATCAATCGCATTGACGGCCACGGCCATCGGCTCGAAAAGCGCGCCCTGCTCGTCGCTCACGCTATCCGGCAATTTCACGATGTTGTCCTGCGGAAGGACCGCATATTCCCCCATGCCGCCGTAAGCCGAAGAGAGGCCCACCAAAGCCGTCGTATCGCTGATGTGGCCGATCCCGCGGCGGACGAAATAGTCTCCCGGCTTGTTGAGATGGGGCAGGATCGCAACCCTGTCGCCCTTCGAGAAGCGGCTGACCCCGTGCCCGACCTCGGCGATTCTGCCTGAGAATTCATGGCCAAGCACGAGCGGCGCCGACGCACCGGTGAGAGGGTGCGGCCGCGTTGACACGAATATCGGTCCGTCCAGATATTCGTGAATGTCGGTCCCGCAAATCCCGCAATGGCTGACCGCGACGATGACCTCGTTCGGCTTCGGAGCGGCGGGCGGGTCTATGTCCTCCAGTCTTAGATCGCGCGCGGCGTGAAAACGAAGGGCCTTCATGATCTATCCTCCCAGCCTGTCTCTTTTGGCGCCATGCAGCCGAGGGCAGGCATGACGACGCAAGCTGGCTCCTCCACCAACCTGCTCGATATGACTACTATCCATGCACAGATTAGACGGTCAATAGAAAAATAGATTTTTTGTTGACATATCTTATTTTTTGGAAAATCCTTGCCTCAACAAGCAGCACATTGTGAGCGAGGAAACGCATGCGCTTTGTAAGGTTCGAATTGGCGGGTCAACGAGGCTTGGCCGTGGAACGAGCGGGTCGGCTACGTGGCTCGATTGCCGCCAGCACGGATCGCGCGCTCGACCTCGAGCATCTGATAGCCACCGGTCCGGAGGAATTGTTGCGCGTGGGCCATAGGCTCGCCGAGGGCACCGAATTTGATCCCGATGCCGTCACTTTTCTTCCGCCGCTGGCGCGGCCGCCGAAGATCATTTGCGTTGGGCTGAACTATGCCGACCACACCAAGGAGTCGCCGTACGAACAGCCGGATTACCCAACGCTGTTCGCCCGCTTCGCCACCACGCTGGTCGGCCACAACCAGCCGATCGTGCGGCCGCTCGCCTCGACCAGCCTCGATTTCGAGGGCGAGATGGCGGTTGTGATAGGGCGAGGCGGCCGCCACATCCCGAAGTCGCGTGCCCATGACCACGTGATCGGGTATTCGATCTTCAACGAAGGATCGGTCCGCGAATATCAGTTCAAGTCGCCGCAATGGACGGTGGGCAAGAATTTCGATTCCACGGGCGGCTTCGGCCCCGCGCTGGTGACTGCCGATGAAGTGCCGGCGGGCGGCAAGGGCCTGAGGCTCGAGACGCGGCTCAACGATGTGGTCGTCCAGTCGGCGACCACGGACGACATGCTCTTCGACGTCGCCACCCTCATCGAGACGATCAGCGAAGCGATCACGCTCGAAGCCGGCGACCTGATCGTCAGCGGCACCCCTGCCGGCATCGGATGGGCCCGCAACCCGCGCCTGCTGATGAAGGACGGCGACAAGTGCGAAGTCTCGATCGAGGGGCTTGGAAAGCTGGTCAATCCGATCCGCGACGAAGTTCGCCGCGAAGACATGACCGGTAAGGCCGCCTGACGGAAATCGGAAGCAACGCTCCGAAACTGC
>JAFKFE010000927.1 GCA_017308345.1 Alphaproteobacteria bacterium
CCGCACCAGATCCGGATTTCTCGCCGCCGCGGTGACGGAGTTCCTCGCGCCGAGCGAATGTCCGACGAGGATGGCGGGGCCATGGCCGAGTGTGCGTATCAGGCTGGCGATGTCGTCGGCGTAATCGTTCGCCTCGTAGCCGCTTTCGGGCTTGTCGCTGAGGCCGTGCCCTCTCTGGTCGACGGCTACAGTCGTGAAGCGATCCGAGAGCCGGGCCATCAACGGCGCGAAGACCGCGGAGTTGGAGGTTATGCCGTGGAAAAACAGCATCAGCGGGCCGGTGCCGCTCTCGCGCACATTAAGGACGATGCGACCCGTGTCCACACGTCGCGAACCAACCTGGCTGTAAAGAGTGTCTGCCACGACGTCTATGGTCCCCAACGCTGCTGCCTTCTCGCATAAGAGGATCATACAACCACGAGGGCGTCAACCTGGATTGTCTGACATTCTTGCAATCTTAAGAATTGACAATCTGGCTGTTCCCGCTGTCCAATGTGCGCGGCCTCGCATATGATGCGCCGGATTCGGACCCTGAGCCCATGAGACGTTACCGATGCCGCCCGAACTGAATTTGCGGATTTCGCCACGAACAGTGCAGCAGGAGACTGTCGGCAAGCTTCGGCTAGCCATCCTGTCGGGCCTGTTCGAGCCGGGAAGCCGGCTTATCGAAAGCCAGCTGTGCGCACAGCTCGGTGTCAGTCGCCCCTCGCTAAGGGAGGCATTGCGCAGCCTTGAGGCTGAACGCCTGATCGAGATCGTGCCCAATCGCGGACCCTCGATACCGGCGCTTTCGTGGAGCGAGGCGACCGCCATCTACGAAGTTCGAGAGCTGTTGGAGGTGGAGGCGGCCGGGCGATGCGCGTCGAGAATCCCAACGGAGCAGCTACACGAGCTTGAGAGATCGCTTTTCGCCTTCGAGGAAGCCGCCTCGAGCAATGACAGCTTGGCCCAGGTCATGACCGCGGCCGACTTCTATTCGATCATACTCGCGAATTGCGGCAATCCCATCCTTGAGGAGGTCCATCGCGGCCTCGTGGCCAGGATCAGCTTTTTTCGAGGACGATCAATGTCCTTGGAGGGCAGAGCGCAAAGCAGCCTGGCGGAGATGCGGGAGATATACGAATCCATTGCCGCCGGGGACGAGAAAGCCGCCCGCAAGGCCTCGAAACGGCACCTTCTGAAGGCGAAGGCGGCGGCAAAGATGTCCATGAACAGCGAGAGTTAAGGTCTCCGGAGGCGGGGACGTCCGGCTAAGTCTCGAAATCCTTTCCGGTGTTTCGGATCGCGCGTCCGCCCGACCGGGATCAATGAACCTGCGCGTCAATACGGAACGACGGAGTGGAGATGACCAAGGAGACTGGTGGGCGCGGCCCGGGTGCCGATGTCGTCATCGTCGGCGGCGGGTCGGCCGGCACGTTGCTTGCCGCGCGGCTGAGCGAGGAGCCGGCGCGCCGTGTCCTGCTGATCGAGGCGGGCGAGGAGGCAGCCGACCCCGACATCTGGAATCCGGCAGCCTGGCCGATGCTTCAGGGCCGCAGCTACGACTGGGACTATCGCACGGAGCCGCAAGCCGGCACCGCGGGCCGGGTGCATCATTGGGCGCGCGGACGGTTGATCGGCGGCTCGAGTTGCCTGCATGCGATGGGCTATATGCGCGGCCACCCCTCCGACTTTCAGGCCTGGGTCGGGGCGACCGGCGATCGCCGATGGGGCTGGGATGAACTGCGGCCGGTTTTCCAGGCGATCGAAAGTCACCCGCTTGGCGGCGACGGCATTCACGGCAAGGGCGGGCCGCTGCCGATCTATCTGCCGACGGACGAAGTAAGCCCCCTTGCCCGTGCCTTCATCGAGGCAGGCGCGTCGTTGGGCCTGCCTCGCCTCGACGGCCACAACAGCGGAGAGATGATCGGCGTCACCCCGAACTCTCTGAACATTCGCGACGGGCGGCGGGTCACGACGGCGGACGCCTGGCTCACAAAGGCTGTCCGAGACCGCAAGAACCTGTCCATACTCACGGGATCCC
>JAFKFE010000928.1 GCA_017308345.1 Alphaproteobacteria bacterium
TGGTAGAGCAGCAGCCTTCCAAGCTGAATATGCGGGTTCGATTCCCGCTACCCGCTCCAGATTTCCTCCGCGCATGTTGCAAAGAAAACGCCGCGCGCCGAGGCGCGCAGCGTTTCCATTTCATCCAACAATTTAAATTTAACTGTTGAAGGCCGACGCGACCTGATGGTTCTGCGGCATCTGGCCGTTCGGCGTCAGCTTGTCGACGATGCCGGGCAGCGCCGTTGAGAGCTGCTGCAGCAGCTCCTGCTCGTTCATGCCGGTGCGCTGCGCGATCTCGCGGATCACCGCCGGGCCGAGCGCCGAGCCGAGATCGTTAGCGTTGATTGGCTGATTCTGACCGGTGCCAACCCAGGAGTCGGCGACATTGCCGTGGCCGGCATCCTTCAGCTTATCGAGCAGGCCGCCGAGACCGCCGAGCAGGCCGCCATCGGCGGACGCGTCGGTTCCCGCGGGCGCCGGCACTGGCGCTTGCGGCGCGGCCGGCTCCGCGCTTTTGCCGCTCAGCATCTTACCGACCAGCAGCGCGCCGAGCGCGATCATCAGGGGTTTGGTGATATTGCCGCCCGGAACGGCATTGTCGAAAAGGCCCATCGTGGATCTCCTTATCCAGCCAAGTCCACCCGGCCCCACAATGGCGCAAACGGGCGGAATTTCAAGCTGTCTTGAGCTTTTGACAATCATATGAAAATGATTGGGACGGCGGGGAAATTTGGAGGGAAATATGGGCATCATCAGCTGGATCATTCTCGGCGTCATCGCTGGATTCATCGGCAGCAAGATCGTCAACAAGACCGGTCAGGGCATGATCATGGATATCGTGCTCGGCATCGTCGGCGCCATCGTCGGGGGCGTGATCTTCAGCGCCTTCGGCGCGCAGGGGGTCACCGGCCTCAACATATGGAGCCTGATCGTGGCCGTGATCGGTTCGGTCGTCGTGCTCTGGGCCTATCACCAGATCTCCGGCAAGCGGACGCTGTAGAGGTATAGACGAGAAAGTCCGCGGCCCCGGCGGGCCGCGGAGCGATTGTTGGGTTTCGCATCGGCGCTGGACCGGCGCGAGGCAGATCGGCAATGGCAGTCCAGATTCAAGGACTTCCCGTCACCTACTATCCGATCCCTAAAAGCGGCAGCAGCAGCGTCAAATACGCGCTGATGGCGCTTGACGGCGGGCAGGCGCCTCTCGCCGATCCCGACAATAAGGTCCATGATCATCTTTTCACCAGCTGGGTCGATCCGTTCATGCCGGTCTATGACGGGTTGGGCGGCAAGTTCACCATCGTTCGTGATCCGCTGGAACGCCTTCTCTCCGCCTATTCCAGCAGGATACTGGACGCCAACGTTCTGACCCGGTCGTCGGCAAAGGCCGAAATGCTCGAGGCTTTCGGACTGCCGACCGATCCGGATCTCGACACCTTCATTCTCAACGTCGAAAAATACAGCGCGTCCTCGTGGGAAATCGAATTCCACGTCGCCTCGCCGCGTCATTTCGTCGGCTCCAGCCTTTTCCTGTTCGACCATGTCTTCAGGTTCGAAGAGATGGACAAGGTCGAGGCATTCCTGTCGTCGGTCAGCGGCAGGAAAATCACCATGCCGAGACTGCAGGCGGCAAGGAGCAAGGTCAGCCCGTCGGACCTGTCGCCGGCCGCGCTGGTGAAAGCTATGCGCTTCTGCCGATACGACTATGCGTTCCTCGTCGACTACTACGATCCGGCGAAGTGGGGAGGAATCCCCAAGGGGGCGCCCGAGGACCCATCCTCGCTCCACGTCGCGGGCGACTTTTCCGTGCCTCGCGACGGCCGCCTCATCTATCCGCGCACGCTGCGCAATCTCAGGGATTTCCTCGCCAGGCGCCCGCTGGCAATGCGCGTGGGTCGCTAGAGCATACGGATCGGACGGTTTCAGGCGACGACCGCCAGGCGCCGACGCCTTTCGTCGAGCGAGACGATCGCCAGGCCGCTGGCCATCACCAGCAAGATGCCGCAGACGGCGAGCGCGTTGGGGAA
This sequence comes from Alphaproteobacteria bacterium, assembly GCA_017308345.1. Taxonomy (GTDB): domain Bacteria; phylum Pseudomonadota; class Alphaproteobacteria; order Rhizobiales; family Rhizobiaceae; genus Mesorhizobium. The sequence continues at coordinate 2,007 of JAFKFE010000928.1, forward strand.
TTGACCGAACACCAG
>JAFKFE010001200.1 GCA_017308345.1 Alphaproteobacteria bacterium
AAAACCTCGACCGGCTTCTGGCGTAACCACGGCCATGGGATGCGCTCTATCGCTTCGCGGAAGACAATTTCTCGCTGGAAGGGCAGGAAGCCTGCGTCTCGCTCATCCTCGAGCCTCATGGCGCCCTGGTCGACGAACTCGGCGACACGATGAAGGCCGACGAGGCGCCCGGCCATGCCATCGACGGCGGCATGGACTGCGGTTTACTTCGCCAAGCGCTGCTCGGTTCCTATTCCTGGGCGGAAAAAGTCGACTTCGCCGACCCGGCCGCCAATGCGCGTTTCTGGTACGTATCGGCCGAGAAGCTCGAGCCCCGGCTCGGCGAACGCTTCGAGGAAGACGGCGCCGAGCTCGAGCAGCCTCTGGCCACTGCTCGCGACGCGCTCGGCCTGGCAGCCGCGCTGTCGCGGGAGCCAGCTTCGGCCAGCGTCGCGGACTTCCTGCTTCGCCGGCCCGAGTGGCGCCATGCGGTGCGGCGCGCCCAGATCGTCGCCAAATTCCCCTATGCCGAGATCCACGACAATCTGATCGGCGCCGACTTGCGGCCCGTCGACATATTACGCGCCAAGCTGGCCTTCTTCGGCGCCCGCAGTTTCGACCCTCGCTCCGACCGCTGGCTGCGGATCGCGCTTTTCAGCGGCGAGCCGCTGATCGAGGATGTCGCCGCCATGGCGCCGGCAGGAGAGGCAGCGTGATCGACCTGTCGCTCAACGAGGTGGAAACGCTGAGCGCCAAGGCGGCGCGGGGCGCCGGATTCTCATGGGGACTGGCCGAGGATATCGGACGGGCGGCGCGCCGGATCGCGGTCGAGGACGACAATTGGGGCGAGGCCATGCTGAGGCTTGCCGAACACGCGCAATCCTTCGAGCCGCCCGATCCTGCCCGCACGACGCGCTGGCGCAACGGCGAGGCCGACGTCTCGACCGGAAAACCGCTCTGTCCGATCCGGACGGCGGCCCTGCTGCTCGACGATCCGCTACCGGCAGGCGCGCTGCCGCTGACGATCCTGGATGTCGGTCTGCCGGTCTGGCTCGACGCCATGCTGCGCCGATCGGAGATGTGCATAAAGCCGGTGGCGCCGCTGACGCCTCAGGCCGATATCATCATCGAGAGCCGTGCCGGGGTTGTGCAGCCAATCGCGGGCCGGCGCGGAGCGATCGACGAGCGGACGCTCGCCGCGCTGAATTCCTTCGCCGCCAGAACCTATGTGCCGGAAAGTGAAAGGTCGCGTGTCCGCGGAGCCGGTGGAGGACGCGTGGACGATGAATAAGGGGAAAAAACGATGAGCGCAGCCGACGGCCAGAAGATTGCCATGCGGGGGGCGGGTTATTATTCGGCCAACACCGTCGGCGCCAAATACGTCATCGACAAGGTCGGCGACCTCGTTGTCGAGGCCGTCGCCAGGATGCCTCGACTGGCCGCGGGTCAGCCTTTCGCGATCGCCGATTTCGGCGCGGCCGACGGCGGCACCTCCATGGACATGATGCGGCGGCTGGTCGGCGCTATCCGCCAGGCAGAACCGGAACGGGCCATATCGATCACCTACACGGACTTGCCCCACAACGATTTCTCGACTTTGTTCCGGCTGAGCCAGGGACTTCTTGGATCTTCCACGGACGTGCCGCTGGCCGAGACCCCCGGGCTCTACATCTTCGGCAGCGGAACCAGCTTCTACCGCCAGATCGTGCCTGACAATTCCCTGTCGTTCGGCTTTTCCGCCACGGCGATGCACTGGATCAGCAAAAGACCTTGCATGATCGCGGACCACGTCCAGGCGGTTGGCGCGACCGAAGCCGAGCGGGCACAGTTTCGCGCCCAGGCCCTTCGCGACTGGGAGACGATCCTGCTTGCCAGGGCGCGTGAGCTGAGGTCGGGCGGCAGGCTGGCGCTCGCCAATTTCTGCGTCGACGAAGAAGGGCGCTATCTCGGCCATACGACGGGCGCCGACATGTTCGACAGCTTCGCGCGCCATTGGCGCGACCTGCTTGGCGCCGGACGGATCAGCGAGACGGAATATGTCAACGCGACGTTCCAGCAATTCTACAAGACACCCGACGAGTTCGCCGCGCCGTTTCGCGATCCTGCTTCGCCGGTGTCGCAGGCGGGGCTAAAGCTGGAGACGATGTTCACCATGGTGACGCCCTGCCCCTATGCGGAAGCGTTCCGGACCCACCGCAATGCGCAGGATTTCGCCCGCGCGTATGTGCCGACGCTGCGCTCCTGGTCCGAGACCGTTTTCGCCAACGCGCTCGATCCCTCGCGACCGCCAGGCGAGCGCTCCGCAATCATCGACGATTTCTACGGCGCCTATGAAGCCGACGTCGCACGCGCGCCTGAAGAACACCGGATGGACTACGTCCATTGTGTGACAGGTATCGTCAAGTCGTAACGGATACCGGGTCAGCGCACCGCGTCACCGTCGCATTTCATGGCTTATGATCCCGCCGCCGATTGGCTCGCGCTTGCGGTTCCCGCGCGCATCTACGCGGCGCGCAGCTCTTGCCCGTCTGTTTCCTGGTTGATCTCGGCAAGAAGCGCCTCGATGTCGGCTTTCGGGAAGGTGTGGCGGAAACGCCGATCGAAGGTCGTGAAGATGCCAACGAAGGAGTTGGCGCAGTGCTCCAGCATGCGATCGGCATCTTCCGAGGAAATATCGAGCTGCTTCTGGAGGAAGCGGTTGAACTTGCCGCGCGCGACTGGATTTTCAAGCACGAATACCGGCTGCGTGTCCCATTCGATGCGGCGGTGAATCGAGGCGGCGGAGGTCGTCCGCAACTCGGCGCTTAGACGAATGTCGCGCGATGACGACGCCACTTCGATGGTGACGATGTCATCGTCGAGCGTCCAGGCTTGAAGCGCGGTATCGTAGACGCAAAGGTCTTCAGCCGCGATTTCCACCGTCACCGCGCTGCTCTCGCCCGGCTTCAGCTCGACCTTGGCGAACGCCTTCAGCTCGCGCGTGGGACGCTTGAGCCTTGGCTGCCCGTAGCGCGCGTAGACCTGGCAGATTTCCTTGCCGACGACCTCGCCGATATTCGCCACGGCGAAGGTGACCGCGACCTTCTCGCCGGATCGCAGGATCGTGCGGTCGAGCGCAAGGTTCGAGTAGGCGAACGCTGTGTAGCTCAGCCCGAAGCCGAACGGGAAAAGTGGCTCGATGCCGCGCGCATCATACCAGCGGTAGCCGACGAATATCCCCTCGCTGTAGATATGCCGGCCGTTTTCGCCGGGATAGGTGAGATAGGTCGGCATGTCTTCCATGCGTTTCGGGAAAGTAGTCGTCAGCTTGCCCGACGGGTTCACGCGGCCGAACAGGATGTCGGCGACGGCGCCGCCGGTCGCTTGACCGGAGAAGAACATCTCGATGGCTGCCGGCACCTTCCCGATCCAGGGCATGGCGACCGCGTCAGGGCTCGATATGACGACGACGACGTTCGGATTGACGCTGGCCAGCCGTTCCACCAGCGCATCATGGCCCGGCGCGAGGCTGAGCGAACGGCGATCGGACCCTTCGCCGTCATAGCCATTTTCCGTGTTCACGAAGACCAGCACGACGTCGGCGCCGGCCACACCCTGCTCGGCCTCGCTGATCAACGCTTCGCGCTCGGACGCGATTTCGCTCGTTCCCTGGAAGACATCGATCGATACGTCGCTGCCCGCGAGCTTGCGGATCTCGTCCACCGGCACGTCCTTGGATGTCGGTGTCGTCGTCGCGCAGCCCGAGCCCTGGATGACGGGAGCCGACGCCCCCTCTCCCACGATCGCGATCCGTTTGACCCTGGCTGTCGAGATCGGCAGGAGGCCGCCATCGTTCTTCAGGAGCACGATCGATTCCGCGGCAAGGCGACGCGCGAGCGCGTGGTGTTCCGCCCGATCGAACCTCACTGCTCGGTTCTCTCCTTGCCTGCCCTTGCGGACCAGTTCGAGAACGCGCTCGCAGGCGCGATCGACGAGCGCTCGATCGACGTCGCCGGCTTCGATCGCCGCCAGGAGATCGGCCTTGCGGGTTTCGCTTTCCGGCATGTCCAGATCATTGCCGGCGATCAGCGCGGCCGGCCTGTCCTTGACGCCGTGCCAGTCGGAGACGACCAGCCCGTCATAACTCCATTCCTCGCGCAGCACCTTGGTGAGCAGCCAGGCGTTCTGCGCGGCCTGGACGCCGTTGAGCCGGTTGTAGGAGCTCATCACGGTCCACGGTCCGCTCTGACGGATCGCCCGCTCGAAGCCCTTGAAGTAGATCTCGCGAAGCGCCCTTTCTTCCACGACGGAATCCATCGTGGTGCGCTCGACCTCCGAATTGTTGCAGGCGAAGTGCTTCAGGGAAGCGCCGACACCGTTCTCCTGCAGGCCGTTGATGACACCAGCGGCAAAATCCCCGGTCAAGACCGGGTCTTCCGAGTAGTACTCATAGGAGCGCCCGCCCAGCGGCGTGCGCCGGATATTGATGCCGGGACCCAGCAGCAAGTGCACGCCGAATTCCTGGCATTCCCGGGCCAGCGCCTCGCCCAGCCGGTGCGCGAGATCGATGTCCCAGGAGCAGGCCAGGCTCGTTCCGTTCGGAAAGCAGGTGGCGGGCTTCATCTGCCCCCAGGCGGTCTGGATGTGGTCGGCACGCTGGTTAACCACCGAAAGGAACGCCGCGAAATCCACGCCGCCGGCCTGATCATCGTCGATCTGCGGGATGGAGTAGCGCACGCCGTAGGTGCCGTCGGTCATCACGATGTGCGGGATGCCCAGCCGCTCGATCTCCTGCGTCTTCCACATGTGATGCCCGGCGAGCAGCGAGACTTTCTCCTCGTCCGTCATCTCCGCCACCAGAGCCGCGAAGTCGCCGGCCATGAATTTCTCATTCGTCATTTGAGGTCTCCGGAAAATGACCGTGGAACAAAATCGGCAAGGTCGCGCATTGCCCCGCGCAACCGAGGGGAAGCCGTCACAATCTCCGTTCCGTCGCCGCCGAGAAGAACGAAGCCTTGGACATGTTGAAACGAAAACCGACGTCCTTCTGCATGGTCCGGGCGGCATCGATGGTCAGCTTGACGCTGAACCGCTGACCGAGGCAGTCGAACCAGCCGAGCGCGTCGGCGCCCAGAAGCTCGGTGAAGGCGAGCGTCGCCGGAATGCTGTCGGGCGCGCCGCGCTCGACGACATTCACGTCTTCGCATCGGATGCCCAATATGGCCTCCTCCGCCGCCGGCCCCGTCGCGAAACCATAGGACGACGCATCCAGGCTGACGTCATGCGTCTTGAACCGCCGCGTCCCCTCCAGATACCCCTTGAGGAAATTCATCGCCGGAGAGCCGATAAAGCCGGCGACGAACAGGCTGGCCGGCTTTTCGTAGACCTTCTGCGGCTCCGCGAACTGCTCCACCCTTCCCTTGTGCATGACCGCCACGCGGTCGGCCATGGTCATGGCTTCGATCTGGTCATGCGTCACATAGATCATCGTCGATTTCAGCGTCTCGTGGAGTTCCTTCAGTTCCACCCGCGTCTCGGCGCGCAGCTTGGCGTCGAGATTGGAAAGCGGTTCGTCGAACAGGCAGATGCTGGAGGAGCGGACCAGCGCCCTGCCGATCGCCACACGCTGCCGCTGGCCGCCCGAAAGCTGGCTTGGCTTGCGCTCGAGCAGCGCCTCTATCTGCAGGAGCTTCGCCGCCCATGCGACCTTTTCGGCGATCTTCGCCTTGGGCGTGCCGGCGATTTCCATCCCGAAGGACAGATTGCGCCGGACCGTCATGGCCGGAAACAGGGCATAGGACTGGAACACCATCGCAAGGCCGCGCTGGCTCGGCTCCAGGCCGCTGACGTCGACATCGTTGATGAGGATCTGGCCGGAGTCGCAGTCGTCCAGCCCCGCGATCACGTTGAGCAAGGTAGACTTGCCGCAACCCGAGGAACCGAGAATGACCACGAACTCGCCCGGCGCGATCTCCATATCGACGGAGTCCAGCACTGTAAGGCCGGCGAACGACTTCCTGATCTGGCGGATGGATACGCTTGACATCTCTAACCCTTGACCGCGCCGGCGGCGATGCCGCGCACGAAATAGCGACCTGAAAGAAAATACACCACGAGCGTCGGCACGGCCGTGATGACGGCGGCGGCCATGTTGACATTGGGCGACACGGAACCGCGGGCGTTGTTGACGATGTTCGTCAGTTGCACCGTCATCGGCAGATTGTCGTTGCCGGCAAAGATCAGGCCGAGCAGATAGTCGTTCCATATGCCGGTGAATTGCAGGATCGCCACGACGACGAGAATGTTGGTCGAAATCGGCAGGATGACGGACCAGAATGTCCTGAGGAAGCTGGCGCCCTCCATGCGGGCCGCCCGGCTGATCTCATCGGGCACCCCGACATAGAAGTTGCGGAAGAGCAGCGTCGTGTAAGGCAGGCCGTAGATCACATGCACCAGGACGATGCCCGCATAGGTGCGGAACAGCCCCATGCTGCTGAGAATCTTGACCGTCGGGTAGAGCATGGCCTGATAGGGAATGAACAAGCCTATGGTGATCAGCAGCATGATCAGGTTGGCGCGGCGCGATTTCCATTGCGCGAGGGCATAGCCGTTGAGCGCGCCCACGAGCGTGGAGATCGCCACGCTCGGTATCGCGATCTTGATCGAGTTCCACAGACCGGGTCGGACCCCGCCGCATTCGAGCTCCGTGCAGGCGCTTTTCCAGGCGGTTATCCAGGCATCGAAGGTCGGCCTGACCGGCAGGGCCAGAAGATTGCCTTGCCGGATCTCCTCCAAGGGCTTGAGCGAATTTGAGATGATCAGCAGCAAGGGCAGAAGGAAGAAGGCCGCCGACGCGATGAGAAATGCATAGAGGCCGAAGCGCGCTATGCGCGGCCCGAACACCGGTCTTTCGGCTTGAATGGCGTGGCTCACGTGCGCTTCCTGAATTCGCTGTAGAAATAGGGCAGGAGCATCAGCAGCGAGAGCATCAGCATGACGATCGACGCCGCCGAGGCGAGCCCCAGATTGACGCGGGCGAAGTAGAAGTCGACAGCGAACTTCGCCGGCATTTCCGTGGCGATGCCAGGCCCGCCCTTGGTCATGGCGATGACTAGGTCGTAGCCCCGGATCACCTCGGACATCAGCAGCACGACGCAGGAAGCAATCACCGGTCGCATTCCGGGAAAGATCACCTGAAGATAGGCGCGCCAGAGCGGAATGCCCTCCATGCGGATCGCCTTCCAGAGGTCATTGTCCACGCCCCGCAAGCCGGCCAGGACGATGACCATGACAAGGCCCGACGAATGCCAGATGCTGGCGATGACGAGCGTGTAGATGGCGCGGTCAGGATTGGTCAGCCAGTCGAAGGTGAAGTTCTCCCATCCTGCGTTTCGCATCAGGCCTTGCAGGCCGTTCACCGGATCGAGCACCCATCGCCAGGAGAGCCCGGTCACGATCAGCGAGACGGCGAGCGGATAGAGGAAGATCGTCCGGAACAGCGATTCAGCCTGGATGCGGCGATCCGCGAAGATGGCCAGTATCGTGCCGAAGCCGAGCGTGCCCACGATGAACAGCACGCCGAAGATCACCATGTTCAGGCACGACACGAGCCAGCGGTAGTTGGTGAACAGCTTGACGTATTGATCGAGGCCGACCACCGCGTAGTTCGGCATCAACGTCGAGCGCGTCAGCGACATGTAGAAGGTCCACAGGATCGACCCGTAGAAGAATATGGCGACGACGCCGAAGAACACGGCAACCGTGATGTCCGGCTTGAAGGTCTGCCGATGCAGCCAGGTCTTCATTGTCCCTCCGGGCCACGGATCGATGGCGGAGTGGCGTCGATGAAACTCCTTTCCCGTTCAGCCATCGTGCCTTCCGCGCATTTAGTGGTTCCTCGACTATGGCGACAAGCCGGGCCGCGAGCCGCAGCCCGGCTTACCGTCTCACTCGCTCTGCAGTATCTTCGAGAAGCTCTCGACGGCGGCCTCCGTCGTCATGGACTTGTCGGTCCAGAACTGGGTGGCAAGATCCGTCACCTGCCCGTTCAGGTCACCCGCCAGCGCATCGTAGGCGGCCTGCACCGCGGCGCCCGGCGTGGCGAGCGTCTTGGCGCCGAGTTGCGCGCAGACGTCAAGCTTGGACGTGTCCACATCCGTGCGAGACGGTACCGAACCTTTCACCTCGGCAATCTGTTCCTCCACGGCAGGGTCCATGACCGACTGGGCAAGCAAGGTCTGGCCCTTGATCCGATCCTCATCCTTGTTGACGGGGAAGGCGAAGACGTCGATGAGGATCGAATAGCTCGGCTTGTCGCTGGGCGTCAGGAAACAGCCGAAATCCTTGCCGGCGACCTTGCCGGCGGCAAGGAATTCCCCGCGCGCCCAGTCGCCCATGAACTGGAAGCCGGCTTTGCCAGTGACGACGAGGTTGGTGGTGTCGTTCCAGGAACGGCCCGGGCTGGCTGGATCCGCATAGGTCGACACCTTGCGGAAGATGTCGAAAGCCTGCGGCAGGATGGGCGACTTGAGCGCCTCGGGGGAGCGCTTCACGATCAGCTCGTTCCAATAGTCCGGACCGCCGAGGGCAAGGATCGAGCTGAAGAGGATGCCGACTTCCTGCCAGGGTTCACCGCCAGTGGCGATGCCGATGCGGCCGGACGCCTTGATCTTGTCGGCGGCCGCGAAGAGCTCGTCGAACGTCTTGGGCTGCTCGATCTTCAGTTCTTCCAGCAGGGGCTTGGAATACCAGACCCAGTTCTGCGCATGGATGCCGACAGGCAGCGCGACGAGGTGGTCGTTCACGTTGAGCTTGCTCCAGACAAGCGGCGACATCACCTTTTGCCAGCCCCCCTCGGCGGCCAGATCGTCGAAATCGCGGAGCTGGCCGGAACCGGCAAGGTCGCGCAAAGCGGAGTTTGGCGTCATCAGGATGGCCGAGGGCGGTTCACCGCCGGCAATGCGGCTGGTGGCGGCCGCGAGCGCCGCGTCGAAGTCCGCGGATGGGCTGTCGATCCACTTGCCCCCCTTCGACTTGAAGGCGTCGGCCACCGCGTTCATCGCCTTGGATTCGCTGGAACTCGTCCAGTAGTGCTGCACGTCGACAGTTTGCGCGATCGCGGCGTTGGAAGCGGCGAGAAGGCCGAGGACGGATATCGTGGAAGTAAAGCGTCGCAAATTCATCTCAGTTCCCCTGATGCTTTGGTTGATCTCGATACCCGGAATGTCCCGGGCGGTCGGGTCGCCTTGTTCGGTCAGCGTCGAACGGCGCCGTCGTCACGTCATGCTGCCTTGCTGACTGTCTCGCCGATCTCCTTGTTGAGACTGTCGAGAAATGCCGCCATCGTGGCTTTGGAGATTTTTTCGCCGGCTACCCAGGACACGGTCTTGTAGATTCCCAGGAAGGAACTGGCGCAGTATTCCATCATCTTCCCGGCCTCCTCGTCGTCGAGGCCGAGTTGGGCTTTGAGGAAGTCGCGGAAGCGGCGGCGGGCGAAGTCCTGCTCCAGCACGAGATAGGGCTGGCTTTCCACGTCCAGGATCGTAGATGGCAGCGCCGCTGCCTCCACCTCGACCGTCTTCTCGAGACGGATGTCCCGCGAGGAGGCTCCCGCTTCGAAAGTGATCCGGCCGGCGTCCAGCAGCCATTGCCGGTAGGCAGGATCGTAGTAGCGCAGGTCCCTGCTGTCGATCTTCACCTCGACCCGCTTGGTTTCGCCGGGCCGCAACTCGACCTTCGCAAAGCCCTTGAGCTCGCGTATGGGCCGGATCAGGCGGGAAGTGTGCGGTCGCGCATAGACCTGGGCGATCTCCTTGCCGGCAACGCTGCCTGTATTGGTGATGTCGAACGATATGCGGATCGCGCCCGAGCCATCGATACGGTCGGCACTGGTGGAAATGTTGGAATATTCGAAAGTCGAATAGCTGAGCCCGAAGCCGAACGGGAACAGCGGAGCAAGCTTGCGTTTGTCATAGTGGCGATAGCCGACATGAATGCCCTCGCTGTAGACATGACGGCCGTTCTCGCCCGGATAGGTGAGATAGCCGGGAATGTCCTCTATCTGGACGGGGAACGTCACCGTCAGCTTGCCGCAGGGGTTCTGCTTGCCGAACAGGACATCGGCGATGGCCATGCCCACGCCCTGCCCGCCGAAGAAAGCGGCAATGACGGCCTGGACGCTTCCGATCCATGGCATCACGATCGCATCCGGGGTGGAAAGGATGACGACCACCTTGCCGTTGCGCTTACCGAGACGCTCGATCAGCTCGTCCTGGCCGGCGTGGAGGTTGAGATGCGCGCGATCTGAACCCTCGCCGTCATAGCCGACCTCGGTGTTGCCGAAGAACAGCACCACATCGGCCGCATCGACTGCCGCGAGAGCCGATTGTTCGGACGCGCCGCCGGCTTCGAAATCCGTCACCGCATGGAAGCTGACCGCGGCGCCGGGAGCCGAGCCGCGGATTTCGTCCAGTGGAATGTCCACTTCGGTCGGACGCGTCGTCGCGCAGCCGGAACCCTGGATGACCGGCTCGACGGCGGCAGCCCCGACCACCGCGATCTTCCCAATCTTCGCCGCATCGACTGGCAGGATCGCCTTCTCGTTTTTCAGCAGCACGATCGATTCCGCCGCCATGCGCCGCGAAAGCTCGTGATGTTTCTTGAAGTCAGCCGCGGCATTCGGCCTGATATTGTTACGCCCGGTACGGACGAGCTTGAGGACGCGCAGGCAAGACCGGTCCAGCACTTCCATCGGTACCCGGCCGTCCTTGACCGCGTCGATCAATTCCTGCTTGCGCGCGCCGCTTTCCGGCATGTCGAGGTCATTGCCGGCTTTCATCGACGCGGGACGGCCCTTGATCCCGTGCCAGTCGGAAACGACGACGCCGTCATAACCCCACTCGTCGCGCAGCACCTCGGTCAGCAGCCAATGGCTTTCCGCCGCCTGGACGTCGTTGAGCCGGTTGTAGGAGCTCATCACCGTCCAGGGATTGCCCTTGCGGATGGCCCGTTCGAAGCCCGCGAGATAGATCTCGCGCAAGGCGCGCTCTTCGACGACGGAACTCATCGTCGTGCGCTGGACCTCGGAATTGTTGCAGGCGAAATGCTTGAGCGACGCGCCGACGCCATTTTGCTGCAGGCCGTTGATGACCGCCGCGGCGACCTCCCCGCTCAGCACGGGATCCTCGGAGTAATATTCGTAGCTTCGGCCGGCGAGCGGCGTGCGGCGTATGTTGATGCCGGGGCCGAGCAGGATGTTGATGCCGAAAGCCTGGCATTCGGCGGCCAGCGCCTCACCGAGCTCATGGGCCAGACCGACATCCCACGAACAGGCCAGCGAGGAGCCGTTCGGGAAACAGGTTGCGGGGCGGGTCGAGCCGAAGGCGGTCTCGACGCCTGTCGAGAGATCCGTGTTGACGACGCCGAGGAAGGCCGCCAGTTGGCCGTCGTCGTCCTGCATGCCGTCGATCTGATCGATCGAATAACGGACCCCGTAGGTGCCGTCCGTCATCAGCAGTTCGGGAATGTTGAGGCGGTAGTTCGCGGCGGTGCGCCACAAGCCGTGGCCGCTGACCGCGGCAACCTTCTCCTCGACGGTCAATTCCGCAACGAGCGCGGCCAGCTGCTTGTCCGAGACATTCCAACTCATGCACATTTCATCCGCTTTGCCACGCGCCATCGGCTGACCGCCCGACGATTTGCCGGGCAGTGCCCGGGGGCGTCCGACCGTCTCCAGGACGGCAATTTGATGACACTCGGAAGGTCGCAAATCTAGCCGCGAAACTTGTTCTGGAAGTACGACAGTTTTTGATGCTTACTGGGCGGTGCCTTTACGGAGGACGAGAAATGAACATCGCTTTTTTGAGGCCTGGCCAGCTGCGCGGCAAACAGGACGCCGGCTTTGAAGACCATGCTCCCGCAGTGACACAGCACTTTTGGGCGTTCGTCCACGGCGCCATTGAAGTGCCCTATCACTGGCATCGGGAGATGGAGATACTTCTTGTGCTGCGTGGCAAGTTTCGACTGGTGGTTGATGGACAGGTTTGCGAGATGAACCCGGACGACGTGATCGTCATCAATTCGGACGTGCCGCACAATTCCACATCGGTCTCGCCCGACGCGCTGATCTGCGGCGTGCATCTCGACGCCGCGTATTTCGAGCGGCTCGGATTGCCCGGTTTTTCATCCCGGCATTATCTGTGCCGAACCTTCCTTCACGGCCGTTCTTTCATGAACAGGATCGCTCCCATGAAGGCATTGATGGCGCGGCTGGTGCTGGACCATGCGGGTCATCTCGAGGAGATGATGGTTCGCGATACCGTTGCCAATCTCCTCGCCTGCTTCGTCTACCGCGCGATCCCCTACGAGGAGTCCGATGGGGCGGCTGCCCAGCTCCGCTCAGCCAGCCGAAACCGGATACTCAAGATCATGGATGCCGTCGAAGGACAGGAAGACAGCCAGACCCTGAGCGAGATCGCGGATGCCGAGGGTCTGACCCTTAGCCACCTTTCGCGCCTGTTCAAACGTCACTTGGGGATAGGCTATCGCGATTATTGCCTGAACCAGCGGCTGGACGCCGCCGCGCATGAGCTTCGCATCACCGACCATACGATCAGCGTGATCATGGAGCGGAACAGCTTCGGCAATCCTGCGGTCTTCTACAACAAGTTCAGGGCCCGCTTCGGCTGCAGCCCCGCGGAATTTCGGCGCGGACAGGGACTGCGCGGCGCCAAAAGCAAATTGACCGAGGAGGACGCAGCCGAGACATTGAGGCTGCTCGCGCACCATGCCGCCGAGATCGGCAAAGCCGCGGAGGTTTCCCTCGGCATCAATGCGACCGGGCGTAGGCAGGTCACGCTGCGTGCTCCTTACAATGCAAGTTCACGCTGAAACTTCTTGGCGTGATCCGTGCCGCCCGCATGTCTGTCCAGACCGGGATTTGACGACCATCCGGCTACAACGGTTGAACGGCGCGAGGTCTAGTCGAGAGCCAGCGCCGCCACCTCCCGACGGAACGGCAAGGCATCGCCGATATCGGCTTCGTCGAGCTCTCGGGCGAAGCGATGGCCGGCATAGGTCGCCCAGGCGATCGGCCCCGGCGCTTCGGCGTCGCCGATGACCTTGACCGAACGGATGCCGTTGCCGGCCCACTCGTTCTCCCGGGCCTTCAGCTCGCGCCAAACGGCGTCGTCCTGATTACGCGACGTGACCAGGACGACGGCATCGGCCGCCAGCTCCTGTCTCGTGCCGGTGTAGACGCACGCCGTGACGACACCGCCTGAAACGATCTTCGTGACGGTCCGGTTGAGGACGATATCGACGCCCAGCTCCGCCAGGCGGCGGTGGATGGCCCCCTGCTCCAGCGTGTTGCGGGTCCAGTCCGAGACATAGGCCGATGGCGTCACCAGGGTCACCTTCGCGCCCCGGCGCGCCATCAGCTCGGCCAGCACACCGCCCATGTAATAGTGATCGTCATCGAACAGCACGACATTGCCGGACGGCACCTTGCCGTCCATCAGATCGTCGGGCGTGTAGACCGGCATGGCGGCGTCAATCGGCATCGGCACGACATGGGCGCGCGCGACACCGTCGCGCCGCCAGGCCGACCCGGTGGCGATGGCGACATTCTGGAAGCCGAAGGACAGGATGTCGTCGGCCGCCAGCCGGCTCTCGAAATAGATATCGACATTCGGCATCTGGCTGAGCTGGTACTGGCGATAGTCGCGCACCCGGCCCCAGGCCGAGAGCCCCGGAAGCAGGCACTCGCGTGCCACGCGTCCGCCGAGCGCGGTGCCGGCTTCGGCAATGGCCACCTGGTAGCCGCGCAGGCCGAGCGCGCGGGCGGCCTCCAGTCCGGCGGGCCCGGCGCCGACGATCAGCACGCTGTCGCTGTCGCCTTTCGCCTGCATGCGCTCCGGGTGCCAGCCCTTGCGCCATTCCTCCATGAAGGTCGGGTTTTGCGTGCAGCGCGAGATCGACATCGTCATGTCGCCGGTGATGCAGATGTTGCAGCCGATGCACTCACGGATGTCCTCGATGCGGCCTTCCTCGACCTTTTTCGGCAGAAAGGGATCGGCGATCGACGGGCGCGCGCAGCCGATGAAGTCGAGCGTGCCGGACTTGATCATCCGAACCATCACATCGGGCGAAGTGAAACGGCCGACGCCGACGACCGGCTTCGAGGTCAGCTTCTTGATGCCGGCGACGAGGCTTTCCTGCGCCGCCTCTTCCTTGAAGCGCGACGGCCCCGAGCAATCCTCCCAGGCGCCGTGGGCGAGGTCCCAGAGATCGGGCAGGTCGGCATGCATCTCGATCATGTCGCGCACTTCCGAGTTGGCGAAGCCAAGCTCGCCGATCATCTCGTCCAGCGACAGCCTGAGCGTCAGGCCGCAGGCCTCGCCGATCGCGTCGCGCCCTTCCTCGATCAGCTCGCGCATCAGCCGCGAGCGGTTCTCCAGCGAGCCGCCATATTCGTCGCCGCGCTGGTTCGTGGCGGTCGACAGGAAGTGCTGGATGATGCCGAAGCCGTGCGCGCCATAGAGGCACACCAGGTCGAAGCCCGCCTGCCTGGCGCGCTTGAAGGCGTTGCGGTGCCAGCGGCGCAGGTCGCGGATATCCTGCTTGTCCATCGCCCGCGCCTGCACCGGATCGTTGGTGAAGGTGCGGATCGGCAGTGCCGACGGCCCGCGCGGAACCTCCTTGGTGTAGAGATTGGGACCGTTGATGCCGGAATAGGCGAGCTGGATGCCGGCGAGCGCGCCATACTCGTGCATGGCTTTCGCCATCTTGGCCAGGGCCGGAATGTCGGCGTCGTCCCACAGCCGGAGCTCGATGAAGGGCGTGATCTCGGAGGTGTGATGCATCTCCGTCTGCTCGGTGAAGATGACGCCCCATCCGCCTTCCGACTTCATGCGGCGCATCTCGGCCGCGGCCGACGGATCGCGATAGCCGCCGCCATTGCAATGGGGAACCTGATAGAAGCGGTTCTTGGCGGTCACCGGACCGATCTTCATCGGCTCGAACAGAATATCGTAGCGTGGGTCGCGCATAATAGCTTCCTTCATGCCGGCTCGGCCCTGCCGATCCCGCCGAGATTACTCATAAGTTGGCGCCGGCGCGGGAAAACTACGGAATTCTTCTGTGCGGATTAGGATGCGCCTAATAGCGCGTCGCGCGGATTAGCCTCAGATGAACCGGGGCTGAGCCAAATGCGACTTCAGCACCGCCGCGCCGCGATGCTACACAGCCGGTCGCGACATAGGGCAATTCCAGGAAAGTGTGAGCGGTTTTCCGTCCGGAATTGCGTAAAAACAAAGGGATAGGGCGTTTCGCCGTTCCGTGAAACGGTAAAACGCACTGGGACAAAGAAATGGACAGCATCGGTATCCTCGAACGGCTGATCGCATTCCCGACGGTGAGCCGCGACTCGAACCTCGACCTGATCGGCTATGCGGCGGAGCTGCTGGAAGCCAACGGCATCGCCTGCCGGATCATCCCCAGCGCCGACGGGCACAAGGCCAATCTCTTTGCCACCGTCGGACCGGCCGACAGGCCTGGTATCATGCTGTCCGGCCACACCGACGTCGTTCCGGTGGACGGCCAGAATTGGACATTGCCGCCATTCGAAATGACGGAGCGCGACGGCAGGCTTTACGGGCGCGGCGCGGCGGACATGAAGGGCTTCGTCGCCTCGGCGCTCGCGGCCTGCCTCGAGGCCTCGAAGATGGCGCTGCGCACGCCCCTGCATCTGGCGCTCTCTTACGACGAGGAGGTCGGCTGCCTCGGCGTGCGCGACCTGATCGAAATGCTGAGTGCTGCCCCCCAACGGCCGCTGCTATGCATCGTCGGCGAGCCGACCAGCATGCAGGTGGCGACGGGGCACAAGGGCAAGCTCGCGGCGCGCGCCAGCTGCAGGGGGCGGGAGGGCCATTCGGCGCTCGCTCCGCTGGCGCTCAACGCCATCCATCTCGGCTGCGATTTCGTGCGCGCGCTCCGCGACGAACAGGACCAACTGGCCCGCGAAGGCGCTCGCGACGGCGACTACGACATTCCCTACACGACCGTCCATGTCGGCAAGATCAACGCCGGCGTGGCGCTCAACATCGTGCCCAACCTTTGCCAGGTCGATTTCGAGATCCGCAACGTCGCCGCCGACGATGCCGCCGGCATTCTCGACAGGCTGCGCAGTGCCGCCACACGCATTGCAGCGGAAGCCGCTTCGATCGCGTCCGAAGCGGCGATCGAGATCGAGATCACCAACACCTATCCGGGCCTCGACACACCGGCCACCTCGGAAGCCGTGGCGTTCGTCAAATCGCTTACCGGGGCCAACAGCACCATGAAAGTCGCTTTCGGAACGGAAGGCGGACTGTTCAGCCGCGACCTCGGCACGCCGGCCGTCGTCTGCGGCCCGGGCTCCATGGCGCAAGGACACAAGCCGGACGAATATGTCAGCGTCGAGCAATTGCGTCGTTGCGACGGGATGCTGGAGAGGCTGCTGTCGCGGCTCGCCGACGGCTGGCCGTGATCTTCCTCACTTGACGATGCGTTCGGTGCCGAAGACGCCTTGTTCGACCACGAAGCGGCGGCAGTGGTCGATGAAGGCCTGCACCGTCAGCGTGCGATGCTCGGCGTTGGGCA
>JAFKFE010000929.1 GCA_017308345.1 Alphaproteobacteria bacterium
CTCGCGGAACAGCGCGGTCGCCGCATCGATGATGCGGCGGTGCCGGTCCGCCTTCTGCCTTTCGCGCAATCCGCTCATATCGGCCTCTCTGCCACAAAATCATAATTGACTCAATTTTGGAATTGGTTCAACTTTTCTTCCAACAAGCCAGCAAGGCAGGGAGAACACTCGATGACCATTAATGCCCGGAATCCGCTTTCCACCCTGAAGTCCCGTCTCGCAGCCGCCTGCGCGGCCGCTGCGCTGCTCATCGCGGTGGGTGGCGCCGAGGCCGCCGATCTCAACGCGCTGATCTGGTGCGATCACTCCGATCCGGCGCTGCTCGAGCCGTTCGAGAAGGCCAACAACGTCAAGGTCAACGTCAAGGAATTCGAAGGCACCGGCGCGGGGCTGGCCATTGTCGACCAGTCGCAGCCCGGCGACTGGGACGTGATGGTGATCGATTCCATCGACGTGCCGCGCGGCGTCGAAAAGGGCCTGTTCGAACCGTTGCCCGAGGACAAGCTGCCCTTCGCCGACCTGTTCCCGGAAGTGAAGATGGACGGCTCCACCATCGTCGACGGCAAGCGCTACGGCATCACCGAAAAGTTCGGCTACAACACGATCGGCTTCAACAAGACCAAGGTCGATCCGGCCGACATGCAGTCGCTGGCTTCGCTCACCGGCGACAAATACAAGGGCAAGATCGCGATCTACGACTATTATTTGCCGGTCATCGGCATGGCGGCTCTCGCCATCGGCAAGAAGACCGCCGACCTCACCGAAGCCGACCTTCCCGCCATCAAGGAAGAGCTTCTCAAGATGAAGGCCAATGCCAAGCTGGTCGGTGAGGTCACCGCCAGCCAGACGGCTCTCGCCACCGGCGAGGTCGATATCCTGGTCGGCGGCGGCGAATGGGTGACGGCCGGCCTTGCCAAGGAAAACCCGGCGCTCGACTTCTCGATCCCGAAGGAAGGCGCGGTGCTGTGGTCGCAGTCGCTCGCCATGTTCAAGGATTCCAAGAACAAGGACATGGCGCTGAAGTTCATCCAGTACATCATGAGCCCCGAAGGCCAGGCGCGGCTCGCCACGTCTTCCTGCTATTGGGGCATGCCGGCGAACAAGAAGGCTGCGCTGACCGACGAGCAGAAGACGATCCTGCGCTTCGACGAGCAGCCCGGCTTCCTCGCTCGCGCCCAGGCCTATCCGGCGCCGAACGCCGATCTCGACAAGAAGATGCAGGATGTCTGGACCGAAATGCTGCAGGCGCAATAATCTCGCGCCGTGAGCACCGCGGGAAATAACGGGCGTGCCCTGCCCTGGGCGCTGGTCACGCCGGCGCTGGCATGGACGCTTCTCTTCTTCGTGCTGCCCTTCATCGCCATGGCGCTGTCAAGCCTCACGGCGCATGAAGGCGGCGGCTTCACCTTGGGCAATTACAGCCAGTTCTTCACCAATCCGGCCTATTGGCGGGCGATGGTGAACTCGCTGGAAGTCACGGCAACCGTCACCGTAATTTCGATCCTGCTTGCCTATCCCTTCGCCTGGATCCTCGCCGAAATGGTCCCGGAACGCTGGCAGCGGCTGGCGCTGATGCTGGCCGTGCTGCCGTTCTGGACCTCTTACGTCGTGCGCTCCTATTCCTGGCTGCTGGTGCTGGCGCAGAACGGCGTCATAAACCGGGCGCTGACCGGCATCGGCCTGATCGGCGAACCGCTGCAGCTCGCCAACACCCGCTTCGCCACCGTCACCGGCTTCGTGCATTTCTTCGTCATGCTTCTGACGCTGACGATCTTCGCCAATCTGAAGCAGCTCAGCCCGAGCTATCGCAAGGCGGCGGCCGATCTCGGCGCCGGGCCGGTCCGCACCTTCCTGCATGTGGTGCTGCCGCTGACCCTGCCTGGCATCATGGTCGGCGCCTTCCTCACCTTCGTGCTTTGCATGAGCGACTACATCACGCCGCAGATCCTCGGCGGCAACAACGAGCTGGTCATGCCGCAGCTCGTCATGATGCAGATCGGCCG
>JAFKFE010000930.1 GCA_017308345.1 Alphaproteobacteria bacterium
TCGACCATCGTTCCGCTCGAACTGGAACCTGGCGACCTGGCGATGTGGGGACTGCTCACCGTGCACGGCTCCTCGCCCAACAAGTCGCAGCACGATCGCGCCTTCGCCCTGTCCAGCTACGTGCGGGCCGATTCGACACAGCGCGGCGAATGGGCGTTCCGGGACGGCGTTTCCGTCCCGCTCGGCGAGACGCCCACCTTGTGCAAATACGAAAAGCTCTTCGAGGAGCCGGGGCCGATTGACGACACCACCGCCTGGTTGAAATGACCTCTCCGCTTCGGGCGAAGGGGGCAAACGGGGTCCGGCGTTCACGCCGGACCCTTTTCGGCGTCTTGCCGAGCCTGGAGCATTTCGCCGTTTCACGGAAACGGCGAAATGCTCCATCCCTTTGTTTTTACGCAATTCCAGACGGAAAACCGTGTGACACTTTTTCTGGAATTGCCCTAGACCACGAAGTCGTCCGCCAGCTCGCGGATCAGGAAATCGACGAAGGCGCGCACCTTCGCGGCGATATAGGTGCGGTGCGGATAAAGCGCGTAGATCGGGCTGGAGTCGGGCCGGAAGCCATCGAGCTGAACCTCCAGCCTGCCGTCGCCGATCGCGGCGTCGACGAGCAGGCTGGGCAGGTTGCCGATGCCGAAGCCGGCGATGGTCATCTGGTAGGCGGCCTCGACGCTGTTGGTCGAGACACGGCCGCCGACGGCCGCGTCGAACGGACCATCCGGCCCGACGAAAGGCCATGTGCCGAGACGCTTTGCAAAATTGCTGAGCACGCAGGAATGCTTCGCCAGTTCGCCCGGATGGGCGGGACGGCCATGCGTGTCCCAATATCGCGGCGTGGCGCAGACATAGTTGCGCACTTCGCCCAGCCTTCGCGCGATGAGCGCGGAGTCGGCCTGCTCTCCGAAGCGGATGGCGACGTCATAGCCCTCCTCCACGATGCCCACGACATAGCGCGCCGTGAGATCGAACTCGATCGTGGTGAGCGGGTTCTCTTCGAGGAATTTCGGCACGAGCTTGGTGATGCGGGTGTGGCCAAGCACGTTCGAGCACGACGCCCGGATCAGGCCGCGCGTCTCCTTGTGCAGGCCGCGCGTGGAATCCTGCAATTCGGTGACGTCGTCCAGCAGCGCGCGAGCACGCGGAGCATAGTCGCGGCCGGGCTCGGTGAGGCTGAGGCGCCGGGTCGTGCGGTTGATCAGCCGCACGCCGAGATCGTCCTCCAGTTCCTTGATCGTCCGGCTGACGGCCGTGGTCGACATGTTCAGGTCGCGCGCCGCCGCCGACAGGCTCCCAAGCAGGCAGACACGATCGAAAACCCGCATCGCCGTCAGAAGATTCATTCCGCTTCCTTTCAGCCGGCGCGCCAGATGCCGGCCCGCCGAGAAAACAGCGGCGGGCGAGCGGGTGACAAGAGCATTCCAACGACTTTGGACGCAAAATCAACAATGGGAGAAACGACATGACATCCAGGCCTCTTCATCCCGCGATCGGCGCTTTCGCGCGCGACGCCAGGAACGGCAAGCTCGACCGCCGCGAATTCCTGGCCCTTGCCAGTGCCTTCGGCGCGAGCGCGGCGACGGCCTACGGGCTGCTCGGCCAGCCGCTTCCGGCGCGCGCGGAAGATGCGCAGACCCCGAGGCCGGGCGGCACGCTGCGAGTCGCCATGCAAGTCATGGAGCTCGAGGACCCACGCAGCTTCAAGGTTTCGCAGATGGGAAACATCGCGCGCCAGTTTCTCGAGCCGCTTGTGCGCTGGAAGCCGGACTTCACCTTCCAGCCGATGCTGCTCGAGAGTTGGGAGATCAATACCGACGCGACCGAATATGTGCTGAAGGTGCGCCCGGGCGTAAAATGGTCGAACGGCGACGCCTTCACGGCCGACGACGTGGCCTTCAACATAGCGCGCTGGTGCGAAAAGAACGCTCCGGGTAATTCGATGGCCGGGCGTATGGCCGCGCTGATCGATCCGCAGACCAAGGTGGCGCGCGCCGGCGC
>JAFKFE010000931.1 GCA_017308345.1 Alphaproteobacteria bacterium
CCCGGACGTTTCGCGCTCCGAGAAGACAGCCAACGGCCTGTTCGTCGCGAGCTTCGAACCGGAGCACGGCGTCGTCAGGCAGGGCGAGTTGCAATCCTGGCTGCTGACGCTGAAGACCGCCGCCGGCACGCCGGTGGAGGGGGCGGCCATCACCGTTTCCGGCGGGATGCCGCAGCACGATCACGGCCTGCCGACCAGCCCGCAGGCGACCGATTACCTGGGCGAGGGGCGCTACCGCATGGACGGCGTGAAATTCACGATGAGCGGCTGGTGGCAACTGCACTTTGGCATTTCGGCTGCGGCCGGATCCGATTCCGTCGTCTTCAACGTCGTGTTGTGAGCGGGCAATGAGGCGTCTGGCCAGTATTGCAAGCCTGCTGGCCTTGGCCGTTCTCGCCCTGGCGGGCGGCTGCGGTGAGCCGCAGTTCAGCGACGCCGAGAAGAAGACCATTGCGTCGCTGGCGCTGAACACGCTGCCGTCATTGAAACCCGACACCACGAACCAATATGCGGATGCGCCGGCGGCTGCCGCGCTCGGCTCGACGCTGTTCTTCGATGTCGGCATGAGCCGCGACGGCACGGTGTCCTGCTCGACCTGCCACAAGATCGACCGCCAGTTCCAGGACGACCTGCCGCAGGCGGTCGGCGTCGGCCACACCAACCGGCGCACCATGCCGCTGGCGGGCGTGGCGCGCAATGCGTGGTTCTTCTGGGACGGCAGGCGTGACAGCCTGTGGGCGCAGGCGCTGACGCCGCTCGAGAATCCGCTGGAGCAGGCCGGCAACCGGGCCGCCTTCGCGCATTACATCAGGAAGCGGTTCGGCGAGCGCTATGAGCGCATCTTCGGGCCGCTGCCGGATCTTTCCGCCGTGCCGGCCAATGCCAGCCCGCTCGGCACGGATGCGGAGAAGGCGGCGTGGAACGCCATGCCCGCCGGCCAGCAAGACGACGTCAACCGCGTCTTCGCCAATATCGGGAAGTCTATCGCTGCCTTCGAGCGGTCGATCGAGCCAGCGCAGACGCGCTTCGACCGCTTCGCCATCGATCTCGCGACCGGCGCCAAGCCGGAAGGGGATGCGGCGTTCTCGCCGGAGGAAATCCTCGGGCTGAAACTGTTCATCGGCAAGGCCAATTGCGTGACCTGCCACAACGGTCCGCGCTTCACCGACAATTCCTTCCACAACACCGGGGTGCCGCCGGTCGATGGGCTGCCGCTGGACCGGGGCCGGGTCGACGCGGTGGCGCAAGTCCAGGCCGACCCGTTCAACTGCCTGGGCAAATTCCGCGACGGCGACGAAAGCGCCTGCCGCGAGCTGCGGTTCATGGTGAAGGACGGGCCGCAGATCATGCGCGCGTACAAGACGCCGTCGCTCAGGGGCGCGGCGGACCGCCCGCCCTACATGCATGCCGGCCAGTTCGCGACGCTCGACGAGGTGGTGGCGCATTATTCGAAAGCGCCGCTTGCCGCCGAGGGTGTGTCCGAGGTGCATCCGCTCGATCTGTCCGAGCGCGAGCGCGCGGCGCTGGTGGCGTTTTTGAAGACGTTGTCGCAGTGATGGGGTAACGTCATTTCATGAACCGAAAGACAATTCCTGTCGAAGATGCCGCCCGGGACTGGAAGGACCCGGAATTTATCGCCGAATTCGAGGCCTTGGAGCCGGAATTTGCGATCGCCGAGGCGTTGATCAGGACCAGCGAGGAGATCGATCAGATGAAGCCTCGCACTAGTGGCACCGCACAGGGATTTTGACCGGGTCGGCTCTGCTTGCGTTGGCAGGCGGCATGCGTTGGAGATTAGCCGAAACGCCGATCGCGGTCGTCATTCCAGGGCGGAGCAGGAGCGAAGCTCCGTCGCGAAGACCCTGGAATCCTGTGTGTTGGTTCTGGTGTATGGTTTGAAGTGGGAAGGAGACCGAGTGAATCCTGGTCGTCCTTCGGACAGGCCGTGGCATGGCCCGGTCCCTTCCCACCGGTGAACCATCAACCTGAACAGTTG
>JAFKFE010000932.1 GCA_017308345.1 Alphaproteobacteria bacterium
TTCTTGGCCATCTCGTGGCCGTCCTCCTTGAAGCGGTCGATCAGCTTACCGCGCGCCTCGGCGTCGGACTGGGTCTTGTTCTGGCTGACGATGACCTTGGTGCCGGTCAGGTCGTAGAAGATCGTCCGCATGGGCATGTAGTGGGAGAGATTGACGCCCTTGCTCTCGGGCAGACCTTTCTCCGCCGCCCAGGCGTTCGTCACGGCGCCTCGCACCTGGTAGCACTGGGTGAAGGCGTCCGGGTGGTCGGCAAGGCCGGCCCAGTTCTCGATCTGCTTGCGATACTTGTCGGCGCTCTTCTGGTACCAGCTGTCGCGCTTCATCAGGCCGGGGTGCTTCTCCTCCGGGAACGGCAGCAGCTGCCTGACCGAGGCCTTGGTCTGGCGGAGGACTTCCGCCATTTCCTCACGCTCCTCGGCGCGCCTGGCAAGGATGTTCTCCAGGTTGACCTTCATGCCCACCTCGCGCATCTGCGCGAACAGGTGGATCATCGGGTTCTCCTGGTCGAAGAACGTC
This sequence comes from Alphaproteobacteria bacterium, assembly GCA_017308345.1. Lineage (GTDB taxonomy): Bacteria > Pseudomonadota > Alphaproteobacteria > Rhizobiales > Rhizobiaceae > Mesorhizobium. The sequence continues at coordinate 517 of JAFKFE010000932.1, forward strand.
TTGGTGACGCCGCGGTTGGTATCGACCATGAACTGGAGCAGCCGGCGGAAGAGACGCACGGCCCAGTAGGCGTCGTCGGCGCCGTAGTCCGCGACCTCCTCGCCGGTGAGCTGGCCCATGTGAGCCTTGTCGCCGAGCACCTCTTCGAAGGTCGTCATGGTGTAGCCGAACCACGACTTCACCGCCTTCTTCAGGCCGTAGCCGTAGGCGATCTCGTTGATGTAGCCGTTGTAGGAGTGGGCCGCCTTCGACTGCTTGCCGATGATCGAATAGACGATCTCCGCCAGCCGACTGTCGGTGAACTCGCCCTTTTCGATGTCGAAGCCGCCGGCCGAGGCCAGCTGCATGAGGTCGGGCATCAACTTCGCCCAGGCCCCGCGGCCGGCGTAGCGGAAGTTGTTCATGTCGTATTCGTCCGGCCCGTAGGCCGACACGCACATCTGCATGGTGCAGATGATCTCGTTCAACGAGACGTCGAAGCAGTGCTTGAAGGAGCTGAGCTCGTATGGCGCGTTGTGGGCGAGCCACAGGCTGTCGCCGGGCTTGGCGTCGATCACGGCCTTGGCGGCGGCCCACGGGATGCGGTTCTCGACGTCGGCGTGTGCCAGGTTCAGGTAGTAGGCCTGGTCGTCGCCTTCGGGGTAGACCGAGAAGCCGGTCATCACCGTCCGGCGCATATCGAACACCAGCTTCTTCGACGGCGACTTCTTCCGGGTGACCGGGTCGACGCTCATGAACTGGTTCAGGCCATCGTGGCGATTGTCGTCGTGGGTTTCGCAGTCCAGGCCGATGAACGGGGTCTTCTTGATCTTTTCGACGATGTGCGGGATCACCTGGTCGGCGTTGCGCGCGTCGACCAGCAGGGTCTTGATTGTCACTGCCAAAATTCCTTGAGGGTTGCGTCGGCCTTAAGCGGGTCGGGCTTGCCGATGATGGTGTGCTCGGTGACGAGGTCTTCCGGCACGTCGAGGAAGCCGACGATGTCCCAGTAGGCCTTGAACAGGTCTGGGTTCTCGGTCAGCCAGGTGATCATCTTGGGCTGCAGCTTGATGCCATGGCGCCAGCCAGGGTCGCCCGCGAAGATCTTGTTTGTCGCGCGCTGGAGCCGGTCGGGGCCGTTCTCCTCCCACAGGCTGTCGCCGAAGCGAGGCACGCCGGGGATCTTGTCCGAGCTATCCCCGCACCACGTCTTGTAGAGGCGCACATGCTGGGCCGCGACGTTGGCCTTGGGCTTCGCCCCGCAGACGACGTTCTTGGGGAACTCGCCGACGAGCTGCATCATGTCGTAGTCGTTGGAGTAGATCGCGACGAGCTGGCCCTTGGGCGCGTAGCGCCTCACCAGGAGGGCGATCACGTCGTCGGCCTCGTAGCCGGGCACCTTGATCTGGACGGCCTTGGTGTGCTCCAGGGCCTTCTGCGTCATGTGGAAGCCGTTGTAGATGCCGGTGTCCGGCGCCTTACGGCCGACCTTGTAGCCGG
>JAFKFE010001201.1 GCA_017308345.1 Alphaproteobacteria bacterium
GGCTACGAGATCATCTCTTCGCCGCCGCCGAGCTCGGGCGGCGTCATCATCTGCGAGATACTCAACGTGCTGGAGGGCTATCCACTGTCCTATCTCGGCGCGGGTTCCGCCGAGACGGTCCATGTGATGGTCGAGGCCATGCGCCATGCCTATGTCGACCGCAACTCGGCGCTCGGCGACCCGGATTTCGTCGACAACCCGGTCTCGAAACTGCTGGACAAAGGCTACGCCAAGGACATCCGCAACAAGATCGACCCGTTCCGCGCCGGCATCTCGAAAGACCTGATGCCCAAGGGCTTCGGCGAGTCGAAGGAAACCACGCACTATTCGATCATCGACAATGACGGCAACGCGGTCGCCGTCACCTATACGCTGAACGGCTCCTTCGGCGCCGGTGTCGTTGCCGACGGCACCGGCATCCTGCTCAACAACGAGATGGACGATTTCACCCAGAAGCCCGGCGTGCCGAACCTTTACGGGCTGGTGCAGGGCGAGGCGAACGCGATCCAGCCGAGGAAGACGCCTCTATCCTCGATGAGCCCGACGATCGTCACCAGGGACGGCAAGCCGTTCATGGTCATCGGCAGCCCGGGCGGATCGCGCATCATCACCATCACGCTGGAGGCGATCGTCAACGTCATCGATCACGGCATGGACATCCAGCAGGCGATCGACGCGCCGCGCATCCATCATCAATGGCTGCCGGATACGGTCTATGTCGAACCCTTCGGGCTGTCGCCGGACACGGAGAAGCTGCTTGCCGGAATGGGCTACCACCTCGACCTGAGCGGCGAGACCTGGGGGCGGGCGGCCGGCATCCTGGTCGGCGGCAAAAGCCTGGCGGAGATCGAGAAGGGCGGCGGCGCGCGCTACAACGGCGCCATCGACAGCCGAGCCGCCGCCGGCGAGGCGGCGGGTTACTAAGGCATGGTCCCAAAAACCGGAACCGCTTTCTGGAAAGGTTACACGACCAGCGTGATCGTCGAGGCGATCAGCAGGACAGCCGCGATGCCGACGAACAGCGCATAGATGCGCGGCCGGTCGAGCAGCAGCGCATTGCCCGAGATCCAGGCCGCCGTGGCGCCGCCAAGCGCGAACAGGAAGCCGTTGCGGTGGCCGAAGGACATGGAGGCGGCCATCAGGCCGCCGATGATCAGCGCGCCGAACACGATGATGACGGCGACCGCGTATTTCTCGAAATCATTGCCGCCGCCCATCACCGGCCCCATCGCGTTGAGATTGGGCAGGTCGTCCGGATCGAAAGGGTTGGTCGAGCCGTATTCGTCTTGACCGAGGGATTCGCGCATCATTCGTTCTCCGCTGAGCGGCAACAAACCATCAACGCTTGCCAAGCGCAACCGCCAAGGCCGCCGCGGCGGTGCGTTCGCGGCCCGGCTGGTGCCAACCTGCCACGCTTTTCCCGGCAAGACCAAACGATTAGCGCCGCGAAGTGGTTCCACCGCCTTGATCTATCTGGAAAAATCGCTGCGCACGATGCCGTGCCGCTGCAGCTTGTCGTAGAAGGTCTTGCGAGGAATGCCGAGCGCCTCGATGGTGCGGCGCACGTCCCGCCGTTGCGACCAAGTGTCTCGCGGATGATTTGGGCTTCGTAACGATGTAGCACAGACAAACGAGCAGCAATCCTCCCGATGCCGAGCAGGTCGCGGCAATCGCCGCGGCCTGTTCTTTTTGCCGGTCGCCGCATAGGGTGGCGCGCCCGGCCTTCCCGCCGGTGCAACCATTCAGCCGTGAGGGCGGTCGATGAGCAGCGCGTTTCCCGAAATCTACATCGTTCGCCACGGCGAAACGGAGTGGAGCGCCTCGGGCAGGCACACCGGCCGTACCGACATCCCTCTGACCGCCAAGGGCGAGGAGGCCGCGCGCGGCGTCGCCGATCGGCTCAAGGGCCTGACGTTCCAGGCGGTCTGGTCGAGCCCCTCGCGGCGCGCTTTCGACACCTGCCGGCTCGCCGGCTTCGGCGAGCGGGCGGTAAAGAAGCCGGACCTGCAGGAATGGGATTATGGCGATTACGAAGGCGTGACGACGAAGGAGATCCTGTCGAAGCGCCCAGGCTGGCAATTGTTTCGCGACGGTTGCCCGAACGGCGAGACGGCGGCCGATGTCGGCGCCCGGGCGGACGTCATCATAGCCGGGCTGCGCGCGGTTGCCGGCAATGTGCTCATCTTCTCCAGCGCGCATTTCCTGCGTGTCTTCGCGGCCCGCTGGGTCGGCCTGCCGCCGGCGGGCGGCGGGCATTTCGTGCTCGACACCGCCAGCCTCAGCATCCTGGGCTACGAGCACGATCTGACCGAGCCGGTCATCCGCCGGTGGAACCAGAAATAGTCCGGTTTCTCTTCTACGCTCCAAGCATCGCCAGTTCCTCCGCCGTCAAATGCCGCGCCTTGCCTTTGGCAAGTGCGCCGAGCTGAAGGCCGCCGATCGCCACCCGCACCAGCCGCAGCACCTCGATGTCGAAGGCGCCGAGCAGCCTGCGGATCTGCCGGTTGCGCCCCTCATCGAGCACGATCTCCAGCCACGCGGTGCGGCCGCCGCTGCGCAGCAGCGCGATCGAGCTTGCGGTGAGCGGTTCGCCATCGGCGACAGCGCCCTGTCGGAAGCGCTCCAGCATCGCATCGTCGGGCACCGAAGCGATCTGCACGTGATAGGTCTTGGCGACATGCGAAGCAGGGTCGAGCAGGCCGTTCGCCCAGCGCGTGTCATTGGTCATCAGCAGCAGGCCCTCGCTTGCCTTGTCGAGCCGGCCGACCGGCGACACGAACGGCAGGTCGAGCCCTTCCAGGCAATCATAGACCGTGCCGCGGCCTTCGGGATCGTCGCGGGTGGTGACCAGCCCGCGCGGCTTGTTGAGCATCAGATACACTTTGCGCTCGGCGGCCACGCGCTCGCCGTCGACGGTGATGCGGTCGCGGTCGGGATCGATGCGCAGCAAGGCATCGCGCACAATCTTGCCGCCGACTTGCACCCGCCCCTCGGCGACAAGACGCTCGGCCTGCGTACGCGAGCAAAAGCCGAGCTTGGAGAGCGCTCTGGCGAGGCTGACCTTTGGGATTGCTGATCGTCGGTCGGGTTGGCGTGCCACGGTCTCTGTCTTCGAACCTGCTCAAAACGCCGCAACCGATGCCATGCCTGGCGAGATGGGCGCAAGCGGCTCCATCGTGCGGTTCGGGTCGTCGATTCACTCCGGCGGCGCGCTCAATCGCCGGTAGGAGACGCCGTCGAATGTTGCCGTCACGAAGCTCTTGACCGACATCTTGCGCTTGCGTCCGTCGCTGCAGGCGTAGAGCGGCCAGCCGGCTTCGCCGCACTCGCTGGCCACGCAGATGCGCGCCACGCAGTTTCCGATAGTCAGCCGAAAGCCGCCCTTGCCGGCAAAACCCTGCAGCAGGCTGCCGTCCGCCGAGCGCCATGTCCGCTGCTGGAATTCGGGTCGCAGCAGCCGGGGCTCGAGCGGCGCGGCCAGACCGTCCCCGGCCGCGGCGCCCGAGTACTGGAGCCGGTAGCGCGCCATGCCGGTCGTATAAGCGGTGACCAGATCGGACTCACCTGAATAAGCCGCCGCCAGGTCGGGCCGGTCGAAAAGATGGGACACGCGCATGTCCGCCTCCGACGGTCCCGTCAGGGCAGCGATGGCGACAAGGGCCAGGCAGACGCGCGGCATCTCTTTTTCCAGCGGCCACCCCCATCCGGCGTGCCGGATTGCCCGGCTGCCTGCGCTTACAATCTTTCCAATCGGTTCTTCGCGCAAGCCGCTCCATTGCTCGGCGATGGCGGCCTCGCTCGTCAGCCTTTGGTGGCCGGCGGCAGCTCAAACAAGGTGGCGCCGTTCCTCCGCCCCCGGTCGATATAGCCGATCACGCGGAACCATCTCGCGACGTCGGGCCCCTCCAGCCAACTGAGCGAATGGATGGGAAGGTTGCCGGCAAGCGCCTGGAGATGGCGGATGTGCCGCTTGCAGAAGCGCACCGTGGCGGCGTTGAAGAAATCCTCCCGCGCGGCAAACAGCGTATCGGCGGCATCCGCCTGTTCATGCCAGGCGATGATCGCGACGGTCCTGTCGCCCTCGACGAGCGCATGGGCCCGGCCTTCCTTCAGGTTCATCATCAGATTGTCATAGGCGCTTTTGCTGTCCTTGCCGGCCGCCACATATTCGTCCGACATTCGCTTGGACAGGCCGCGGAAAACATCCTCCAGGTCTCCGACCGTCGCCGTGCGTGCTCTCATTTCTCCTCCTGACAGCCCGTTGGTAGTTTGCCCCGGCGAAAGGCGATCACCAAGAAAAACAAATCCCTGATCGGGCCAGCGCGCGAAATCTCATTCCGATCGGGGTAGGTTCAGCCCATGCCGGGCGCGTATATGAGCATCGGCTTGAGATCGAGCTTCCGGTATCGGATACTGATGGCCTTCCGGGCCTATCCCTGATTGCATCGCTCCCATGGCGGCCATGATCGACGTGATTGAAACCATATACGAGGCGGCCTTCGTTCCGGAACGTTGGAACTCGGTGCTTCAGAAGGCGAGCGGGCTGTCGAACTCGGGCAGCGCCCAGGTCTTCTTCTTCAGCGACGACGGTCCGCCGCGCGGCACGACCCTCGACAATCTGCGGCCGCTGTTCGACGAGTTCATCAAGGGCGATTTCTGGAAGTTCTGCGACAGCGTGCAGAAGATGTGCGGCCTGCAGCCGGCGAGCTTCGTGCGCGTCGACGACTTCTTGAGCCCCGATGAGATCGAACGCGATCCGGCCCGCGTCATGCTGCGGCAATTCGGCATCGGCGCGCATCTGTGCACGGCGATCCCGATGCCGACAGGGGAACTGGCGACTTTCGTCTTCCAGAAATGGATCAGGGATGGCGGCTTCGCGCAAAGCGAGGTCGACAGGTTGGACGCGCTGCGGCCCCATCTTGCCCGCGCCAGCCTTGTCGCCGGCCGGCTGCGGGTGGAGCGGGCCGCAGCCGCCACCTCCGCGCTCGACCTGCTTGGGCTGCCGGCCGCGGTGCTGTCGGCGAACGGGCGTGTCATGGCGACCAATCCGCATCTGGACAGGCTCGACACCGCGTTCCTGCCCGTGGCCTATGGCGGATTGGCGATAGCCGACCGCGACGCCAACCGGCTGTTCCAGCTCGCGGTGACCGGCATGAGCCGCGCCGACGGGGCGGTCGGATCCATTCCCGTGCCGGGAATCGGCGGCGAGGCGCCCTTCGTCGTCCACCTATTGCCGCTGCGGCGCTCCGCGCACGACATCTTCGGCAGCGCCGACATCCTGGTGATGGCCACGCCCATCAAGCCGAGCGCGCTTGTGCCTTCGGCGAGCCTGCTCAACGCCCTGTTCGATCTGACGCCGGCGGAGGCGCGGCTTGCCGCCGATCTCGCCGCCGGCCTTACCCTAGCGGAAACGGCTGCCCGGGGCGGCATCACCGTCAAGTCCGCCCGCACCTATCTGGAGCGCGTCTTCCAGAAAACCGGCACCCACCAGCAGAGCCAGCTGGTCGCCATGCTGAAGACGCTGCAACCTCTGGCCCCTTTGCCGGCGCGATGACCGGGAGCCGCGTCGGAACGGCGCGGGAAGGCGTAGCGTTGAATTTATCGGCGGCCTGCCATAAAAGGCGCGAGTTTTCGACCGGCCCGAGGATTCAAGACGTGCCCGAACCTGCCGCCAAGATCGGCCTGGGCCGCGTTCGTCCGCGGGCTGTCGGTCAGCGATCGGTCGGCGAATGGTCTGGCTGCAGCGTTAGGGGTATGCATTGACGTCGAGCAGGCCGATCCTGGTCACCGGCGCGGCCGGGTTCATAGGTTTTCATGTCTGCCACAGGCTGCTCGCCGAAGGCCGGCAGGTTGTCGGGCTCGATTCCATGAACGAGTATTACGACATCGCCCTGAAGCGGGCGCGGCTCGACCGGCTGAAAGCGTTCGCGAACTTTCGGTTCGAGCACGTCGATCTCGCCGACCGCGATGGCATTTCGGCGGTCTTTGCCTCGGCCGCGCCGGAGATCGTCGTCAATCTCGCCGCGCAGGCGGGAGTACGCTATTCACTGGTCAATCCGCACGTCTATGTGCAAAGCAATCTCAACGGTTTCCTCAACATCCTGGAAGGATGCCGGCAGGCCTCGGTCGGCCATCTCGTCTACGCATCTTCGAGCTCGATCTATGGCGGCAGCACCCGCATGCCGTTCTCGGTGCATGATTCCGCCGACCATCCCCTCAGCCTCTATGCCGCCAGCAAGAAGGCAAACGAGCTGATGGCCCACACCTACAGCCATCTGTACGGTCTGCCGACGACGGGCCTGCGTTTCTTTACCGTCTACGGTCCGTGGGGACGGCCCGACATGGCCTTGTTCATCTTCACCAGGGCCATCCTCGCCGGCCAGCCGATCGACGTCTTCAACCACGGCAACATGCAGCGGGATTTCACTTACGTCGACGACATCGTCGAGGGGGTGGTGCGCGTCATGCAGCGTCCCGCGACGCCCAATCCCGATTGGACCAGCGCCGCGCCGGATCCCGCGACGAGCAATGCGCCGTTCAGGATCCACAACATCGGCGACAGTTCACCCGTCCAACTGAGCCGGCTGATCGACGTGCTGGAAGACACCCTTGGGCGCAAGGCAATACGCAACCTCATGCCGCTCCAGCCGGGCGACGTTCTGGCCACCTCCGCCGACGTGACCTCGCTCGAGGAGGTGATAGGCTTCAAGCCCAGGATCCCGATCGAGGTCGGGGTTCCGCGCTTCGTGGAATGGTATCGGGATTTCTACCAGGTCTGATTGGACGCCTGCCGCCGCGACATGGGCCTGTTTCAACGCGACGCGGTTTGCCTGTTGATCCAGAGCGCGATCAGAGTGCAGGCGGCGCCCGAAAGCAGATAGGCACCGGCGGCGATAAGGCCGAAATTGCCGGCCAGAAGCAGCGCCGCGAGCGGGGCGAAACCGGCGCCGAACATCCAGGCCAGATCCGATGTCACGGCCGAGCCGGTGTAACGATGCCGGCGTGAGAAGCTCGATGCCACGACGCCCGATGATTGCCCGAAGCTCAGGCCGAGCAGGATGAAGCCCAGCACCATGAACACCGTCTCGCCGACGGTGCCGCCATTGAGAAGCGGCGGGGCAAAGGCGCTGAAGACGGCGATGGCGATAGCGGAGCCGCCGAGCAGGGCGCGGCGCCCGACGCGGTCGGCCAGCGGACCCGACGCCACGATTGCCGCGATGCCGAACAGCGCGCTCACCGCCTCGATCACCAGGAACCGCTCCGGGCCCTCATTGGTGAACAGGAACACCCAGGACAGCGGGAACACCGTCACCATGTGGAACAGGGCGAAACTCGCCAGCGGCGCGAAGGCGCCGACCACGACGTTATGGCCTTCCGTCCTCACCATGTCCCTGATGCGGGTCGGCTGCAGGTCACCGCTCGCGTAGAGTTTCGAGAATTCGGGCGTCACCACGATGCGCAGCCTGGCGAACAGCGCCACGACGTTGATGGCGAAGGCGACGAAGAAGGGATAGCGCCAGCCCCAGCTGAAAAAGTCGTCGGCCGAGAGGTTGGCCACGAAGAAGGCAAACAGCGAGCTTGCCACGATGAGGCCGATCGGCGCGCCGAGCTGCGGGATCATCGCATAGATGCCGCGCCGATTGTCTGGCGCGTTCAGCGCCAGCAGCGAGGGCAGCCCGTCCCATGTTCCGCCGAGCGCCAGGCCTTGCAGGAAGCGAGTTAGCCCCAGCAGCCAGGCCGCGACCACGCCGACATCGCTGTAGGAGGGGAGAAAGGCCATGGCGACGGTCGACGTGCCGAGCAGCAACAGCGCTATCGTCAGCTTGGCGCCGCGGCCATAGGCGCGGTCGATCGCCATGAACAGCACGGTGCCGAACGGGCGCGCGACGAAGGCCAGCGCGAAGATGGCGAAGGAATAGAGCGTTCCGGCCAGCGGATCGTGCGTCGGAAACACGAGCTTGGGGAACACGATCACGGAAGCGATCGCATAGACGAAGAAATCGAAGAATTCCGACGTCCTGCCGATGATCACGCCGACTGCTATATCGCCGGCGCTGACCTGGCCGTGATGAGAGCCGATCAGCCCGCTGTCAGTTTCGGCAGTCGAAGTTTCAGCCATTGTGTCTCTGTCACCACCAAAATGTGTGAGGTGTCCGGCGCGCGACTGTCGCGGCCCTATTGTGCAGCGCACACTTTGCCGAAACCGGCAAAACTGGGCATTGGACAAATTGTCCAATGTCGCCAAGGGCCCGCCGGGCGTAGCCCTCCAAATTGATACCGCAGTGCAACATGCGTGACGCGTTGCGACGAGTCATCGAGGGCGCCGTTTGATGAAACGATTTGGAGCCTTGCTTTTGCTTCCCCTGGCCGTTCTGCTGAGCGGCTGCGACTTCGTGGTGCTGGCGCCCGCGGGCGATGTCGCGGCGCAGCAGCGCGACCTGCTCGTGGTTTCGACCCTGCTGATGCTGCTCATCATCGTGCCCGTCATGGCGCTGACGGTCTTTTTCGCCTGGCGCTACCGCCAGGCCAACACGGCTGCGGCCTATACGCCCGACTGGGACCATTCGACCAAATTGGAGCTGGTGATCTGGGCAGCGCCCCTCCTCATCATCATCTGCCTCGGCGCGCTGACCTGGCTCGGCACGCATCTTCTCGACCCCTACCGGCGCATCGACCGGATCGAGCCTGGACAGCCGATCACGCAGAGCCATAAGCCGCTCAGGGTCGAGGTCGTCGCGCTCGACTGGAAATGGCTCTTCATCTATCCGGACTACGGTATCGCCTCCGTCAACGAGCTGGCGGCGCCGGTCAACCAGCCGATCGACTTCCGCATCACCTCGTCCACGGTGATGAACTCCTTCTACATCCCCGCTCTTGCCGGCCAGATCTACGCCATGCCCGCCATGGAGACGAAGCTGCACGCCGTCATCAACCGTCCTGGCACCTATACCGGGTTCTCGGCCAACTACAGCGGCGCCGGTTTCTCCGGCATGCACTTTGCCTTCCACGGCCTCTCCGACCAGGCCTTCGGCGAGTGGGTGGCGCAGGCCAAGGGCGCGCCGGCCACGCTCAGCCGCGAGAGCTACCTCCAGCTCGAACGTCCGAGCGAGAACGAACCGGTCCGCCACTATGCTTCCGTCGATCCCGACCTCTTCGGCGCCATCCTCAACCTGTGTGTCGAGCCCGGCAAGATGTGCATGAACGAAATGATGTCGATCGACGCCAAGGGCGGTCTTGGGCTGGCCGGCGTCCGCAACACCCTGCCGCTGCAATACGACAAGCTTGCCCGGCGCGGCGCCGTGTTCGGCAACGATCCGTCCTATGTCGCCAGCATATGCACGGCCGAGGAAGCGGCCGCCGCCTCGCGCGCGGCCCGTGATGCGGATGCGAAATATTGGCCGGTGCGCGACCTTTCCCCGCTGCGTGGGGCGGGGCTGCTCAGCCCCGGAACTGGCAGTCGCCGCGCCGACGCCGGGGCGCCGGCGCCCGGCCTGCCGGGCTTTGAATTGTGAGGGATGGCGGATGCCTGAGACGCTGACCAAATTCATCTTCGGCCGCCTCACTTTGGAGTCGCTGCCGCTGCACGAGCCGATCGTCGTCGCCACCTTCATCGCGGTGGCGCTCGGCGGCCTGGCGCTGCTCGGCGCCGTCACCTATTTCCGGCTCTGGGGCTATCTGTGGCGCGAGTGGTTCACCAGCGTCGACCACAAGAAGATCGGCATCATGTATATGGTGCTGGGGCTCGTCATGCTGCTGCGCGGCTTTTCCGACGCCATCATGATGCGCCTGCAGCAGGCCATCGCCTTCAACGGCTCCGAGGGCTATCTCAACGCCCATCACTACGACCAGATATTCACCGCCCATGGCGTGATCATGATCTTCTTCGTGGCGATGCCTTTCGTCACCGGGCTGATGAACTTCGTCGTGCCGCTGCAGATCGGCGCGCGCGACGTCTCCTTCCCCTTCCTCAACAATTTCAGCTTCTGGATGACGGTCGGCGGCGCCGTCCTGGTCATGGCCTCGCTGTTCGTGGGAGAATTCGCCCGCACCGGCTGGCTGGCCTATCCGCCGCTCTCGGGCATCGGCTACAGTCCCGACGTCGGCGTCGATTACTACATATGGGCGCTGCAGGTGGCCGGCGTCGGCACGACGCTGTCCGGCATCAATCTGATATGCACGATCATAAAGATGCGCGCGCCCGGCATGACGATGATGCGCATGCCCGTCTTCACCTGGACCTCGCTCTGCACCAACGTGCTGATCGTGGCGTCGTTCCCGGTGCTGACGGCGGTGCTGACGCTGCTCGCGCTCGACCGCTATGTCGGCACCAACTTCTTCACCAACGACTTCGGCGGCAACCCGATGATGTATGTGAACCTCATCTGGATATGGGGCCACCCCGAGGTCTACATCCTCATCCTGCCGCTGTTCGGCGTCTTCTCCGAGGTCACCTCCACTTTCTCCGGCAAGCGCCTGTTCGGCTACACCTCGATGGTCTACGCCACGGTGGTCATCACCATCCTGTCCTATCTGGTCTGGCTGCACCACTTCTTCACCATGGGCTCCGGCGCCAGCGTCAATTCCTTCTTCGGCATCACCACGATGATCATCTCGATCCCGACCGGGGCGAAGATGTTCAACTGGCTTTTCACCATGTATCGCGGCCGTATCCGCTTCGAGCTGCCGATGATGTGGACGGTGGCCTTCATGCTCACCTTCGTCGTCGGCGGCATGACCGGCGTGCTGCTTGCCGTGCCGCCGGCCGACTTCGTGCTGCACAACAGCCTGTTCCTGATAGCGCATTTCCACAATGTCATCATCGGCGGCGTGCTGTTCGGCCTGTTCGCCGGCATCGCCTACTGGTGGCCCAAGGCCTTCGGCTTCAAGCTCGACCCGTTCTGGGGCAAGGTCTCGTTCTGGTGCTGGGTGGTCGGCTTCTGGTTCGCCTTCATGCCGCTCTACATCCTCGGCCTGATGGGCGTGACGCGCCGCGTGCGCGTCTTCGACGATCCCTCGCTGCAGATATGGTTCGTGATCGCCGGCTTCGGCGCCTTCCTGATCGCGCTCGGCATCCTCTCCTTCCTGATCCAGATCGGCGTCAGCATCATGCGCCGCGAGCAGCTGCGCGACACGACCGGCGATCCGTGGGATGCGCGCACGCTGGAATGGGCGACGTCCTCGCCGCCGCCGGCCTACAACTTCGCCTTCACGCCGGTCATCCGCGACAACGATGCCTGGTGGGACATGAAGAAGGCTGGCTACAAGCGCCCGCTCTCCGGCTTCAAGCCGATCCATATGCCGAGCAACACCGGCACCGGCGTCGTCCTGGCGGTGTTCAGCGTCGCGCTCGGCTTCGGGCTGATCTGGTATATGTGGTGGCTGGCGGCGCTGAGCTTCGTCTGCCTGATCGCAACCGCGATCGGCCACACCTTCAACTATCACCGCGACTTCGACATTCCGGCAGCCGAGGTCACGCAAACGGAGGAGGCGAGGACGACACTCCTCGCCGCCCAGGGGGCTGGGGCTTGAGCATGGCATCGACGGCAATCACGGCCGGCGCCGAACCGGTCTTCCACCTGGAAGAGGAGCATGCGCACGCCGAGGGCGGCAGCACCATGCTCGGCTTCTGGCTCTATCTGATGAGCGACTGCCTGATCTTCGCCATGCTGTTCGCTGCCTATGGCGTGCTCGGCGGCAATTACGCGGCGGGTCCGGCGCCGAAGGACCTGTTCGACCTCGGCCTGGTGGCGGTCAACACCACCATGCTGCTCCTGTCCTCGATCACCTACGGCTTTGCCATGCTGACCATGGACAAGGGCCGTGTCGCGGCGACGCAAGGCTGGCTTGCCGTGACCATGCTGTTCGGCCTGGCGTTCCTCTCCATCGAGCTTTACGAATTCGCGCATTTGATCCATGAAGGCGCGACGCCGCAGCGCAGCGCCTTCCTGTCGTCCTTCTTCACGCTGGTCGGCACGCACGGCCTGCACGTCACCTTCGGCATCGTCTGGATGGTGACGCTGATGGTGCAGGTGGCCAGGCACGGCCTCATCGAGGCCAACCGCCGCCGGCTGATGTGCCTCTCGATGTTCTGGCACTTCCTCGACGTCGTCTGGATCGGCGTCTTCACCTTCGTCTATCTGATGGGGATGCTGCGATGAGCGCTCATGATCACGCCGGTCACGACCACGCCCATGGCGGCGCCGCGCACGGGTCGTTGAAGGGTTACCTGACCGGCTTCTTCCTGTCGGTGATCCTCACCGCCATCCCGTTCTGGATGGTCATGACCGGCGCCGTCGACAACAAGCAGGCCACGGCCATCATCATCATGGCCTTCGCGGCGGTGCAGATCGTAGTGCACATGGTCTTCTTCCTGCACATGAACCCCGCCTCGGAAGGCGGATGGTCGATGCTGGCGCTCATCTTCACGGTGATTCTCGTCGTCATCGTGCTCAGCGGCTCGCTCTGGGTGATGTACCACCTCAACGCCAACATGATGCCCGGTCTCCACGAGATGCGGGAGATGCCATGAGCCCCATTTCGGGCATGGGCGTGTCGGGCGCGGGGAGGGCCAAATTCCGGACTGAAGACATGATCGCCCAGGCAGGCATCGGCTCGCCCGCCGCGCCGCCAAGGGGCTCCGCGTCGCGCTTCCTGCTTGCGCTGTCAGGGCTTCTCGGCGTTCTGCTGTTTCTCGGGCTCGGCATCTGGCAGCTGGAAAGGCGGGTCTGGAAGCTCGACCTGATCGCCCGTGTCGACCAGCGCATCCATGCTCCCGTCGTCGATGTGCCCGCCCCCCAGGAATGGAGCGGGTTGAGCGCCCCTGACTACGAATATCGCCATGTGCGGTTGACCGGGCGTTTTGAAGACCATGCCAACACGCTGGTGCAGGCGGTGACCGAGCTTGGCGGCGGCTATTGGGTGCTGACGCCGATGCGCGCCGACGGAGGTTTCGTGGTCCTCGTCAACCGCGGCTTCATCCCGCAGGAGCGCAAGGCGGAGTTCGAGCGGGAAAGCGGCGGGACCACCGCGCCGGCAGCGATCGACGGGCTGCTGCGCCTCAGCGAGCCCGGCGGCGGTTTCCTGCGCAGCAACGATCCGGCGGCTAATCGCTGGTATTCGCGAGACGTCGTGGCGATCGCAAAGGCGCGCGGCCTGACCGATGTCGCGCCCTATTTCGTCGATGCCGGAGCCTCGGGCGCGCAAAACTGGCCGCGCGGCGGGCTCACCGTCGTCAATTTCCGCAACAGCCATCTTGTCTATGCCCTGACCTGGTTTGCCCTGGCGTTGATGCTGGCAATCGCTCTTGCCAGGCCGATCTTCGCCAGCCGTCCGGAGCGGGGCGCAGCCAGATGAACATCCCGCCCTCGCGGCTTCATCAGGGCAAACCGTTCCCGGCGGCTTCCCCTGGCGGCCAGGGCGCCGCCTCGAATTCCGACGTGACGAACAGGAAGAACCTGCTCCTGCTCGTCCAGTTGCGCTGGCTGGCGGTGGCGGGGCAGGTGCTGACCATCCTGGCGGCGCAATACTGGTTCGCCATCCCGCTGCCGCTCGCCGAGATGGCCGGCGTGGTGCTTCTCCTCGTCGGCCTGAACATCTTCAGCCTGCTGGCCCTGCGCGGCAATCGCCGCATCTCCAACGCGCAGCTCTTCGTCGCGCTGATCTTCGACATGGCGGCGTTGACCACGCAGCTTTACTTGAGCGGCGGCGCCTCGAACCCGTTCGTGTCGCTCTATCTCCTGCAGATCACGCTCGGCGCCGCGCTGCTGGCGCCATGGTCGACCTGGATCCTGGTTGTGGCGGCCTCGGCCTGCTTCGTCTTCCTCATCTTCGTTTTCCAGCCGATCGCCGTTCCGCATCAAGGCGGCAGCGACCTTCTCGCCTTGCATCTGCGCGGCATGTTCATCTGCTTCGTGCTGGCGGCCGGCCTGATCGTGATCTTCATGACGCGCATCAACCGCAACCTGCGCGAGCGCGATGCCCATCTCGCCGGCCTGCGCCAGCGTTCGGCCGAGGAGGACCATATCGTGCGCATGGGCCTGCTGGCCTCGGGCGCCGCGCATGAACTCGGCACGCCGCTCTCGACCATATCGGTCATCCTGTCCGACTGGCGCCAGATGCGCGCCGTCAAGCGCAACCGCGAACTTTCCGGGGACGTGGCCGAGATGCAGGCGCAGGTCGAGCGCTGCAAAAGTATCGTCACCGGCATCCTGATGTCCTCCGGCCAGGCGCGGGGCGAGGGCACGATCCGCACCACGATCCGCCACTTCCTCGACGATCTCATCCAGGAATGGCGTGTCAGCCGCCAGCCCTTCAAGCTGGATTACAGCAACGGTTTCGAGCCGGACGAGCAGATCGTTTCCGACACGGCGCTGAGACAAGTGATCTTCAATGTTCTCGACAATGCGCAGGAAGCATCGCACGATTGGGTAGGCATCACCGCCGAGCGGCATGATGAGAAGCTGGTGCTGTCCATCAAGGATCGCGGACCGGGTTTCGACAAGGATATTCTGGTCGCGCTCGGTCAACCCTATATGTCGAGCAAGGGGCGACCGGGCGGTGGCCTGGGCCTCTTCCTGGTGTTCAATGTGGTGCGCATGCTCGGAGGCGACGTTTTGGCGCGCAACATGGGCGAGGGCGCCTGTGTTACGCTTTCGCTGCCGCTGGCGGCGCTGACCGATGGAGGCGATCATGAAGCCTGATCGATCCTTGTTCGTCGTCGAGGACGACGCGACTTTCGCGCGAACGCTCAAACGCTCCTTTGAGAAGCGCGACTACGACGTCGTGGTCTGCCACGACCGCGAGGCGCTGCTCGCCGCGCTGGAAACCGCCGTTCCGGCATGTGCCGTCGTCGACCTCAAGCTCGGGGCGGGATCGGGTCTCGAATGCGTCAAGCTTTTGAGCGCCCGCGACCCGTCGATGCGGATCGTCGTATTGACCGGATTTGCCAGCATCGCCACGGCGGTCGAGGCGATCAAGCTCGGCGCGTGCCACTACCTGGCCAAGCCCGCCAACACCGACGATATCGAAGCCGCCTTCGGCCGCGCCGAGGGCGACGTTTCGGTGGCGCTCACCAGCCGCCCCACCTCGATCAAGAACCTCGAATGGGAGCGCATCCACGAAACGCTGGTCGAGACCGGCTTCAACATCTCCGAAGCCGCGCGCCGGCTAGGCCTGCACAGGCGCACGCTCGCCCGCAAGCTCGAGAAGCGCGTGGTGCAATAGCCGCCAAGGCAACCGCCGAACGGGAAAGAGCGTCTGGCGCGGTCAGGCGTTGGCCGCGGCGCCGTCGGCCCAATCGCCGGAACCTTCGGCGGCCGGCGCTTCCCGCAGGCTGATCAGCTCGGCCACGTCGACGATCTTCAGCTCGCCTGCCACGCCAAGCGCATCGGTGGCGGCGGTGTACATGACCTTGTCCTTGGGGCAGGCGACGACGAACATGCCGACGCCCAGGCCGAGCGCCTCGCGGATGCGGTTTTCGCTGGGGCGTTCCTTGACGCCGTCATCGCCCTGCCAGATGCGGCCGCCGCCGGCGCCGCAGCAGAAGGAATTCTCGCGGCAGCGCGGCATGTCGTGAAGCGTATAGCCCGCCGCCCTGATGAGGTCGCGCGGCGCGTCGAAGCCGCCATTGTAGCGGCCGAGATAGCAGGGATCGTGATAGGTCACCAACGCGCCGCCGGCCGGGAGGATGTCGAGTTTGCCCGCCGCGACCAGTTCGGCAAGCAGCGCCGTGTAGTGAAGCACCTCGAACTCCGCGCCAAAATGGCGATAGTCGTTTTTCAGCGCATTAAGGCTGTGCGGATCCGTGGTGACGATGCGGTTGAAGCTGCATTCGCGGATCGCGTCGATGTTGGATTGGGCAAGCGTTTCGAACAGGCCTTCCTCGCCGGCACGACGGACGTCATTGCCGCTGTTGCGCTCGGCATCGAAGAGAATGCCGAAATCGACGCCGGCGGCCGTGAAAAGCTCAGCCACCTTGCGGGTCACATCCTGGACGCGCGGATCGTAGGACGCGTAGTCGCCGACGAACCACAGCACGTCGACCGGTTCGCCGCGCGCATCCTTGACCGGGAAGCCGAGCTCCTTCGTCCAGCGCGCGCGCATCTTGGACGGCTTGCCCATCGAGTTCCCGAGGCGCGTGAGGTTGGACAGCGCGTCCTGCAGCATGGGGCTGACATGGCCTTCATCGACAAGATGGCGCCGCATGTCGATGATCTTGGGCAAATGCTCGATCTCGACCGGGCAGGCCTCCATGCAGGCGCGGCAGGTCGTGCAGGCCCACAGCGTCTCTTCGGCGATGACGCCACCGACCAGAGGGCCGGACGCATCGTTAGCCAGCGCGTCGCGCATATCGGTGATCAGCATCTTCGGGCTGAGAGGCAGGCCCGAGGCATAGGCCGGGCAGACCGCCTGGCAGCGTC
>JAFKFE010000933.1 GCA_017308345.1 Alphaproteobacteria bacterium
CAAGACGGCCGACGGCAAGCCGATGGCCGATATCGGGCGCGTGCGTTTCGGCATGCGCCTGCTGCCGCTGTTTTCGGGCGATCTCCGGTTGACCAGCGCCAGATTTTCCAACGCCCACATCGTCGTAGCCGCGATGCCCTCCGGCGGAGGCGACTGGACGGCGGCGCTGCGCAACGAGAATGGCCTTGTCGACCCGGACAGAGTGTCATCGGCGGTGTTTGCCAGGGTCAACGACGCGCTGGATGCCGTGCGTGAGGACTCCATACATCAGATCGATTTGCGCAATGTCGAGTTCGAACTACCGGACACCGGATTGGTCAAGCGCGTGACCGTCACCTCGGCAACCGTCGCGCAGACCGGCGCGGGACGCATGCAGTTCTCTTACGATGCCGATATCGACGGACGGCACGCGACCTTGACCGCGACGGCGACCCGCGATGCGACGGCAAGGCGGATCGCGTCGCTGGACGCCGACCTCGAGATAGAAGGCGCCGGCAGCGAAGGCAGTTCGTCCGAGGTTGGCCCGGCGGCCGATGGCGCCAGGCTGGGTTCGATCGCGTTGAAGCTTTCGGGCTCGGAAGCGTCGGGGGACAATCCGTCGCGCCTGGCGGTGTCGCTGTCGCTCACCGGCTCGGTGCTCGATCTGGACGAACGCGGCCTGCTGCCTGTCGACGCCGATGCCACCGCCACGCTGGTGGCCGGCTCGAACAAGATTGCGGTCGACCGGCTGCTGATCAAGAACGGCCGCTCCAGCTTCGACTTTGCCGGATCGATCGGGCCGAAGCCGGCTGTCGCGGGCGAGGAGCCCGCGTACCGGTACGACCTCACCAGCGACGGCTCGACGCTGGCGCCTTCGGAATCGCCGGAGCCGGCGCTTCAGTTCCTGGCCCGTGTCGCCGGGGTCTATCAGCCGAAAAGCCGCAAGCTCGTCGCCGAGCAGATCGGCGTCCGGTCCGGCGGATCGGGCGAGGTGCTGGGCGCGGCTGCTCTCTCCTTCATCGACAACGGCTCTCCGGGCATATCGCTGTCGCTCAACGTTCACGACATGCCGGTCTCGCATGTCAAGCAATTGTGGCCATGGTTCTCGGCTCGCAACGCGCGGCTCTGGGTGCTGGGCAATCTGTTCGGCGGCAAGGTGACCGACGCCAATCTGCAGTTCCAGGTGTTGCCGGGGCGGCTGGGCAACGGCGTGCCGCTTACCGGCGACGAAGTGTTCGGCCGTTTCCAGATCGAGGGATCGCGCTTCGATACCGCCGGTCGCATCCCGCCGGTCCGCGACGCCGTCGGCGTCGTCGCCTTCCACGGCAACGATGTCGACATCAGCCTCTCCTCGGGCAGCGTCTATATGCCGAGCGGCCGCACCGTGGCGGCAAGCGGCGGCACGCTAACGATCAAGAACGCGAACCGGCCGATCGTGGTCGGCGGGCTCGACATCGACGTCGCGGGCGAGGCGCCGGCGATCGCCGAGCTTGCCTCCTACGAGCCGATCAATGCCATGCGCCATGTCGGGCTGGCGCCCGAAGACCTGTCTGGCAACGTCAGCGGCCACGTCAGGGCGGACATTCCGCTGACAAGGGGCATGGACACCTCGACGCTCGACTGGCTGGTTTCGCTCGATTATCAGGACCTGTCGCTGGCCAAGCCTTTCGAGGACCAGACGGTGAGCGAGGCCAATGGCTCGATCACCGTCGGACCAAAGCAGGCGGTGATTTCCGCCGAGGCCAGGCTCAACGGCATTCCGGCCGAGCTCGATCTGGTCGAGCCGCTCGCCGACGACGGGCCGGCGCGCAGCCGCAAGGTCACGCTGGTTCTCGACGACAAGACGCGCAACGCCAGCATGCCTGGCCTGTCGGACCTGCTTTCGGGAACCATCAAGGTGGCGATCGACAAGAGCGGCGAGGGGGCCCAGCAGGTCGCCGCGGACCTGACCGGCGCCAGGCTCGATATTCCCTGGGCGGGCTGGAGCAAGGGCGCCGGCATTCCCGCCAAGGTC
>JAFKFE010000934.1 GCA_017308345.1 Alphaproteobacteria bacterium
GCACCACGTCGTTGCTCTTCACTTCATTGTCGATGTAGTCGCTGATGCCGGTCATGGACGATCCTTTCACGCCTGTGGGAGTCAGGCTCGAAGCATGTCCTTCAAATAAACCCATAGGTTGGCTGAAACAAGACGTTAGCCGAGACACTGGGCCAATGGCGCAAGGGATCACGCGATTTTGGGCTAAGACGCCACTCGTGGGCCGGCACGCGGATGAAGGCGGGCGCGAGGCGCCTTCAGTCCGGAACGCTGGTCTGCAGCGCCAGCGCATGCAGCACGCCGCCCATATTGCCCTTCAGCGCGTCATAGACCATCTGGTGCTGCTGCACGCGGCTTTTGCCCCGGAAACTCTCCGCGACAACCTCGGCCGCGTAGTGGTCGCCGTCGCCGGCCAGATCGCGGATCGTCACCTTGGCGTCCGGAATGCCTTCCTTGATCAGTTTTTCGATGTCGTGGGCATCCATTGCCATGGCAAAATCCTGTTTCAAGCGGGCAGGCGGTGTCTGTGACTCGGGGTGAGCCTAAAGCCTTTCCAGCCCGGATAGAAGCCGTTCCATCGGCAACGGAAGCCTAAGGGCTGTCCTGCCTGGAATGAACCACGCCGTCTTCGGTGATGTCATCGCGCGTTGAATAGGCGCGGCCGAGGCTGAAGACGAGCACGTAGAGGGGAATGTTGATCAACAGGCCGACGACGGGGAGGTAGCTCGTCACCCGCCAGGCCGGCGAGAAGAAGGGCTGACCGTAGCCGTCGCAAGTCAGGGACGAGCCATAGTCCCAAACCGCCCCGATCGCTGCCGCGACGAAGAAGAGCTTGATGCAGGTCGCGACGTGTCTTGCCCGTGCAGGCTCCGGAGAAAGCCTGTTCCAGAGCACCAGGCAGACGATCGGAACCGCATAGATCAGGTTCTGGACGACGAGCATCGGCAGCGTGTCGTTGGCCGCCGCAAGGAATTGCGCGCGGGTTTCCAGCAGTGGACATACCTCGCTCGAGGTCGTCGACAACAGGAATAGGACGAACGGTCCGAGAAACCAGAAGAAGAACAGGCACGGCCAGAAGGCGACTGCGACCAGCGCCCTGGCGGTGAGCCTCGTCAACTGGCCTGATCCATGAAGCGCGGGAACCAGCCCTCATGGGCGGCCTTCAGCTCGCTGACCGGGATCGACCGTGCCTCGCCGAGCTTCAAGTCACGTCCGCCGGTGGTGCCGATCCAGGGCGCGAAGATGCCGATCTTGCCCTGCTCCTCGCGGATCCTGTCCCATTCGCCGCTTTGCGGGTCGATCGACAGCGTCAGCAGATAGCGGCCCTGGTCCTCGCCGAACCAGACCGGGATCGGGTCGGTGCCGGTAAGGCCGGGAATGGTGGCGCCGATGCCGGACGCCATCGCCATTTCGGCGAGCGCTATCGCCAGGCCGCCGTCGGAGACATCGTGGGCGGCGGTCACGATGCCGGAGGCGATCAGCGAGCGCACATGGTCGCCGACGCGCTTTTCATGCGCGAGGTCGACGGGCGGCGGCGGACCATCGGTGCGGCCGTGGATGTCGCGCATATAGACGGACTGGCCGAGATGGCTGCCCCAGCTCGGCGGCGCGCCGACCAGCACGATCATCTGGCCCTCGGCGGCAAAGCCGATGCGGGCCATCCTCGACCAGTCGGCGATGAGGCCGACGCCGCCGATGGTCGGCGTCGGCAGGATGCCGCGTCCGTTGGTTTCGTTGTAGAGCGAGACATTGCCGGAGACGATCGGGAAGCCGAGCGCGCGGCAGGCATCGCCGATGCCCTTAACTGCGCCGACGAACTGGCCCATGATCTCTGGCCGCTCCGGATTGCCGAAATTGAGGTTGTCGGTGGCGGCGAGCGGCAAGGCGCCGGTGGCGGTGAGGTTGCGCCAGCATTCGGCCACGGCCTGCTTGCCGCCTTCGTAAGGGTCTGCCTCGCAATAGCGCGGCGTGACGTCGGAGGAGAAGGCGAGCGCCTTGGTCGGATGGCCT
>JAFKFE010000935.1 GCA_017308345.1 Alphaproteobacteria bacterium
AATGAGTTGGAGGACTGCCGCTGGTTCCTTCGCGACGAGGTGCGCTCGATGCTGGACAGGCAGCATGCCGGCGGTTTGATCACACCGCCGAAAGGGGCAATCGCCCATCACCTCATCCGCGCCTGGGTCGACAGCGAATAGGAGCAGAAGAATGATCCGTCATACCGTCGTGTTCACGCTGAGGCATCCGCCGCAGTCGCTGGAGACAAAGCGGTTCCTCCACGACGCCAAGAAGATCCTCACCGGCATCAAGGGCGTCACGCATTTCGAGCAGCTGCGGCAGGTGAGCCCAAAGAACGACTACCAGTTCGGCTTCTCGATGGAGTTCGCCGACCAGGCCGCCTACACGCGCTACAACGAGCACCCCGACCACGTCGCCTTCGTGCGCGACCGCTGGGTGCCCGAGGTCGAGAAGTTCCTGGAGATCGATTACGTGCCGCTGGGCGCGGCGATTTAGGCGCAAGCCGTCGTGAAGCAACGGCGAGCAGCCCTGGCACACACTCCCAGCACGGCGGCGCAACCCAATCACGGACTTGCAGTGGGTCGCATTCGTTCGCTCGAACTTGCAATTCCTGCTCAAGCGGATTAGATGTGGTTACGTAACCACATTTTGTGAAAATGATATGATCACCACGCTTTCGGGTCGTGAACTCAATCAGGACCTTGGCCGCGCAAAACGCGCGACCAAGGATGGCCCGGTGATCATCACCGACAGGGGGCGGCCAGTGCATGTCCTCATGTCGTTCGATGAATATAAACGGCTCACTGGTAAAACGCGGTCGCTCGGTGACATGCTGGCCGCACCGGAAGCGGGTGACCTTGACTTGCCACTCCCGCCCCGCACGGAACGTGCCCAACCGGTAGACCTTTCCTGATGCTGTTGCTCGATACCAATGTCGTGTCCGAATTGCGAAAGGTATCGAGCGGCAAGGCACATCCCAATGTCGTGCTCTGGAACGAAACCGTCGATCCTGCCGAAACCTTCATTTCGTGCGTGGTCCTGCACGAACTGGAAATCGGCGTAAGGCTGGTGGAACGCCATGATGCCGTTGCTGGCAAAGTGCTGCGCAATTGGTTGGAAAATGCGGTTCTCACGACATTTTCCGGTCGAATCCTGCCGCTGGACGACGCCGCGGCCGTTCAGGCGGCACAATGGCACGTACCCAATCCCAAACCGATCAATGACGCCTATATCGCGGCCACGGCCTTCACCCGGCGGATGACGCTGGTAACTCGCGACATTGGCGATTTCGAGGGAATGGAAGTAGCGCTGGTAAATCCGTGGGACGTCCAGGCGTAGGCTTTACGTCATCTCGTTTCATGCATGTCTTTGTGCCCAAGAGGCGACATGCCCTAATCCGCCACCTTCCACTGTTCGCGCGAGGCGCTGGCCGGATAGACGCCGAGGATGCGCATTTCGCGCGAGAAGAAGCGCAGCTCATCCAGCGCCAGCTTGACCAGCGGATCGTCCGGATGGCCTTCGATGTCGGCGTAAAACAGCGTCGCGGTAAAGGCGCCGAGCTGGTAGCTCTCGAGTTTCGTCATGTTGATGCCGTTGGTGGCGAAGCCGCCCATGGCCTTGTAGAGCGCGGCCGGCACGTTGCGGACACGGAAGATGAAGGTCGTCATCATCTTGGCGTCCCGCGTGGGACGTTCCACCCACTGCTTGCTCTTGGTCAGCACGACGAAGCGGGTGACGTTGGAGTCGGTGTCCTCGACATTCTTCTCGATGATGTCGAGCCCATAGAGCTCGGCGGCCAGAGCCGGCGCCAGCGAGGCCATGGTGCGGTCCTTGACCTCCGACACCATCTTGGCCGAGCCCGCCGTGTCCCCGGCGATGACCGGCTTCCAGCCGTTCTTGCGGATGTATTTGCGGCACTGGCCGAGCGCGTGGATATGGCTGTGGACGGTCTTGATCTCCTCGCGCTTCACGCCGGGCAGCACCTTGAGCTGTAAGTGGATCGGCAGGAAATACTCGCCGACGAT
>JAFKFE010000936.1 GCA_017308345.1 Alphaproteobacteria bacterium
GACGCTCGCCCGTAAGGGCGAGTGGACGTCTTT
Organism: Alphaproteobacteria bacterium; assembly: GCA_017308345.1. Classification (GTDB taxonomy): domain Bacteria; phylum Pseudomonadota; class Alphaproteobacteria; order Rhizobiales; family Rhizobiaceae; genus Mesorhizobium. Next base: position 34 of record JAFKFE010000936.1, read on the forward strand.
GCCGCTGCTCCTGGTCGCCGGCGCGCGCGAGATGTGGGCGGAATGGTTTGCAGCCTCGGGACTCGCCGGGCATTCGCGGCGCTCTCACCGCTTCGACAGTTTCGTCGCCGCCATGGAAGCGGCGAAAGCCGGCGCCGGGGCGCTGCTGGGCTCCCGGCCGCTGGTCGACACCGCGCTCAGGAACAATGCTCTGGTGAGGCTTTCGGATTTCGAGCTGTCGAGCCCATCGGGTCATTTCCTGACGAGGCAGTCATCGTCGCGACTGTCCGGCGCCGAAACCGACTTCCGCCGCTGGCTTCTGTCGCGCGTTGCCGGCAATTCAGGGTAGCGTGCGCGCCGCCGCCCCTATCCGTTTCCAGTAGATGAGGGTGCCGGTCAGGCCGCCATGCGGCTTGAGCGCGTAGTCGGGAATCTCGCCGGTCAGCGTGAAGCCAAGCTTCTCATAGAACCCGGCCGCGCCCTCCTCGCTCGCCGTATCCAGCACGAGCAACGTGCGGCCTTTCTCGGCGGCGAGTTTCTCCGCTGCCCGCATCAGGCGGGTCGCGACGCCTTTGCCGCGATGGTCCCGGCCGGTCATCAGCTTGGCGATCTCGGCGCGATGCGGCTGATTGGGCGGGAAGTCGAGGAGCAGCGTGACGGTGCCGGCGAGCGCCCCGCCCCGCCATGCGCCCAGCACCGCCCTTTCGCCCCGCGCGGCCGAAGCTAGCGACTTGCGCCAGAAGTCCCGCGCGGCCTCCGCCGACAAGGGATGCATGAAGCTCACCGATCCGCCGGAGGCGACAGTGTCCATCAAAAGATCGGCGAGCAGTGCGGTGGTTGCCGCGTCGTCGGTCAACGCCCGGATTTCGAGGGAATTCATGCTGTTGCTCTCCAGGAGAGGAGCCATCGGGGACAGGGTCATTCGAAATGGCTGATCCGCTTGCGCCGCCGCGCGCGCCGGATCTCGGCGATACGCGCGGCGTCATCCTCGCCGAGATGACGGCCGCGCTCCAAAATCTCGAGCGTATACTCCTCATAGGTCAGCCCGAGCCGTTCGGCCCTCTCCAGCCGCATCAGCATGACGGCGTGGCTCGGCGCCTTCCAGGCCTTGTCGTGGGCGGCCCGCCAGGCGAGGAAAATGTAGGGGGCGCCCTTGCCCCAGGGCGGGCCGTCATAATCGTCGAGCGGCGGCCCGCCATTGTGCGAGCGTTTTGGCCGGCGCGACATGGGATCAATCCCTGACCAGCGCCACGAGATACTCCGCCGCATCCGGCCCCGGAGCATGAAAGACGCAGTCGCAGGGCGCGCCGAGCGCCAGGCAGTCGCCTGGCTCGAGCCTGTGCACCACGTCGCCCTCGGTGAAATCCAGCCTTCCGCCGATCAGCCATATCTGCTGCTTGATGAAGGCGTAGGATGCGGCTGGAAGACTGACCGTGGCGCCCGCCGGCAGGCTGACCCTGATCAGTTCGAGCGGCATCTGCGATGCCGGCGACAGATGACGCCGGATGTAACCGGTTGCCGGATCCTGCCAGACCGGCTGTTCGTCCCTGCGCGAAACGCCGCCGCCCTGCAGCTCGGCCCGTGCGATCAGCGTCGACAGCGTCATGCCGAAGGCCGCGGCGATGCGCACCAGAAGCGCCGCAGTCGGACTGGTCGTGCCGCGTTCGATAGCGCTCAGCATCGCTTTGGACACGTCCGAGCGCACGGCCAGCTCGGCCAGCGACCAGCCCCTCACCGTCCTTTCGGAGCGTATCCGCCTGCCGATCGTGGCGGTGATATCATTCGATATATCATCCATTCGTCCAATATACCGGAATCCCGGACGCTGGGAAGAGGCTCTTCGATCGAATTGTCACGGCCGGCTTAACGCCGCTTACACCATTCGACCTCACCTCAATTTAACCCCGATTGGGTAGGGTCGACGCTCCAGGGGAATGGGACAAGGCCAGGCATGTTTGTCGAACGCGAAGCCTC
>JAFKFE010000937.1 GCA_017308345.1 Alphaproteobacteria bacterium
ACCAGATGATACGGCGGATGCTGGACGAATTCGTCGAGATACGTCGCCAGGCGATCGGTGAGGTAATCAATCGTCACCTCGCCGCCGCCATCGATATGCCGGTGCAGCGCATCACCGTCGTAAACCAGAAGTTCCGGCACCTTGACGTCGAACTGGCGGGACCAGGACGACCGGTTGGCGAACCAGCTCTCTGACTGCTCCGCCAAGCCGTTGACGAGAATCAAAGGGGCCGGCCGCTTGTAGGTCTTGATCAAGTGCATGTCGAAAAACTTCCGCACGGTCGGTTTCATCGGTTCCCTTGGCTCCCTGATGCCGGAGACCGCCGTGGGGACGATCGGAGGGACGGAACCAAGGAACGGGACGCGACGGAGTCGCGTTCTCGCCCGATCGGTTCTCACCAAACGGCCCGCGGAGGCGTCTTCAAGGATACCATCGGTTCTCCGTCCGGCCAATCCGGTCCCCTCAACTCGCGCGATTTTTGCCGTGTGCCGGTTCTCCAAGAGCGTGTAACGATCGACTCCGACGAAGGAACAGCCGAGAGTCAGGGAGCCTTTCGAGATGCGTTTTTCTTCTTCGGTAGGGGCGGCTTCGGCCGTCCTTCGCGCACCACCTGCTCAAGCATTTCGAGGCAGCCTGCGGTGGTGCCGTGATGTCCGGTGCCGAAGGCAAGGCCGGCCTCGATCTCGATGGCAAGGTCACCAGGGTGGCGCTTGGCGCGGTCGTGCGAGCCGTGGACGAGAAAGCGGCCGGCGCGGACCGGCTTCAGGCCTTCCAGCGAGCGCGACACCCAATCCACGTTAGGAAGGATCTCGCACTCGACGGGTTTCGGCAGGCCGAGACCGGCGAGGATGTCCCTGACCCGCGCCTCGACGGGATCGACGTCGCCGTCGGCGTAGAGCGACACTTCGTGGATGTCTTTTTCCTCGTCGACTTCGAGCACGGCGATCGGCAGGCCGTCGTCCTCGAAGGCCTGATCGAGCGCTGCGAAGATGCGGTCGGCCTCGAGCTTGCTGGCGATGAGATGCAGTCTGGTCTGCGCCATCAGGTTTGCCCGCCCGCGGCCAGCCGCTTCAGCTTGGCGACGGCGGTGTCGGCGCTCTCGCCATAGGCGATGGTGCCGGCGAAATCGCCGTTGGCATTGAGCAGCAGCACCGAAGCCGTATGGTCCATCGTATAGTCGCCGTCGCCGGTGTCGACCTTCTTCCAGTAGATGCCGAAGGCCTTGGCCATGGCATGCACCTTCTCAGGATCGCCGGTGATGCCGGTGATGCGGTCGGAGAAATTGCTGACATAGGTGTTCATCGTCTCCGGCGTGTCACGCTCCGGATCGACGGTGACGAAATAGGCGTTGAGGTTCTTGCCGCTGTCGCCCATCGTCTTCAGCCAGCCGGCCAGTTCGAAGAGTGTTGTCGGGCAGACTTCCGGGCAATGGGTGAAACCGAAGAACACGACGCTCGGGTGCCCCCTGAACGCCGCCTCGGTGATCGGCGCGCCTTTCTGGTCGACCAGCGTGAAGGGGGCGCCGAAGGGCTCGCCGCCATAATGGCCCCGGTACCAGTCGAATGTCAGCCAGCCGATGCCCGCCGCCATCAGGACGAGAATGCCGACCAGGATTGAACGCATCATCAGTGAATGTCCGTCGTGATTGCTTTGGGCAAGCCAGTTTTGGCGACAGTCTTAACGGGTTGGCGCCGGGCACGCAAAGATGTCGCGTTGCCGCAATCGGGAGGTCCAAGCACGCCGCGTCGGCCGGCGGCTTGCAAAACAGGCGGCTTGCAAACGCCACGATCCTGTCCCACTTGACATCGGCAAACGCCAACCGAGGAGGCAACCTTTGCGAAAACTGATCGGCTTGTTCGCCGCATGTCTTGCTTTGAGCACCGGCGCGGCCATGGCTGACGAAGTGGGTAAGGTCGGTGTCGACTGGGTCGGCAACGACATCATGATCGACGCCATCAAGGACCCGAAGGTT
>JAFKFE010000938.1 GCA_017308345.1 Alphaproteobacteria bacterium
GGAAGGAAGCGAGCGCCGAGGAGCCGGAAGCCCCTGTGGCGCCCCCTGGGGCCGTCCTGGAGCCCTTACCGCAGGGCGCCGAACCGGAGGTGATCGAGCGCAACTGCGTGGAGATCCCCGACTTCGTGCCACTCTTCCTCGCGAAGGAGTCGGCTGGCAAGAAGGAGATCCGGTGGATCACCGAGGAGCAGTGGAACGCTAGTTTGGCTTCGACCTTGTCCAGCCGCGCACCTTAAAGTTCGGAAGCTGATCCTCCTTCACCACCCCAGCCCTCACCATCTTCACCTTGAGCTCCTGATACTGACGGATCAGCTCGTTCTGGTGCTCGATCGCCTTCGCCTGCTTGGCCTGCATCACGGCCTCGTGGATGGCTTCGAGCTCATCCATGCTCTTGTCGGTGAAATCAACGGCTTTTGCCACGGGAACCTCCATGTCCAAGAAATACGATGTGACGATTGTCGAGACCGTCATACACACATTCACCATCACCGTCGAGCCCGATGAAATCGGGCCTGGCGAGACCCTTAACGAGGTCGCTGAGGAGATCTTCCTCAACAACATGCACAAGGATCTTGAGAACCACGGCGAGGCGATCGCCCACCGGGAGGTGGAGAACGTCACGCCGCAAGAAGCGGAGGCAGCATGAGCCCGAAGCAGAAGGAACTGCTGATCAAGGCGCAGCTCAGCCGGGTCTTCCTCCGCGCCGGCGAATACACCACCGCCAACTCCTGTTGGCGAAAAGGTTGGCTGCTCGACCCCTGGCAAGTCGGCCCAGGCACCGTAACACCGGCCGGCCTGGCCGCCCTCAAGCATGACTGCAAGCCAATCGAAATCTTCCAGGACGCCCACGGCGACGTGCTGCTGGTCAACGGCCAGCCCATCGCCCGGGTCCTGCCTGGGAAACGCAAGCAAATGGAGACAATTCTTGCCCGCAACTGAACCCATCAACTCCTACAAGGTCCAGGTCTTCGAGCCCTTGACCGGCGACGTGCTCAGCCGAGCTGACGTCGCCAACATGAAGCTGCCCTTCGAGCACGGCTGGGATCAGTGGTGGGTGACGAGCCCAACCGCCCGCATCCTCGGCCGCTACGACAACTACGCGGCGGCCGAGCGCCATCTGCGTCTCTACCAGCTGCCCCTGGCGGCCTAAACCACCCCACCCCGACCTTCTCAATCGCTTCCTCCCCCTCCGGCACAGCCCGGGGAACGGCGAAGCTATGCACAAGGACCTGACCATGAAACTGCTCAACACCGCCCGCGCCGAAGACTTCCACGCCTCGGGCGTCACCGAGGCCCGCACCTTCGGCTTCGAGATGAACGCGATCGCCTTCCACGCCGTGATCGACGGCATCTATTCCGACAAGGTCCTGGCGCCGGTTCGCGAACTGGCGACCAATGCCTTCGACGCACACATCGCCGCGGGGAAGCGCGACAAGCCCTTCCTGATCATGGCGCCCTCGACGCTCAGCCCCTTCTTCATGGTCCGCGACTTCGGCCCGGGCATGAGCCATGACGAGATCATGCAGCGCGCCACGACGCTGTTCGGCTCGAACAAGCGCGACAGCAACGACCAGGTTGGCATGCTCGGCCTGGGCATGAAGTCGCCCTTCGCCTACACCAAGCAGTACGTCATCACGAACTTCGACGGCGCCACCAAGCGCGAATACGTCTGCTATCTCGACGGCGCCGGCATGCCGACCGTCAGTGTGGCGGCCGAGGAAGAGTGCCAGGAGCGCGCTGGCCTCATGATCAAGTTCCCGGCCCAGCAGGGTGACATCGGCCGGTTCCGGGTCGCGATCGAGAAAGTGATGATCGGCTTCGACCCGATGCCGACCGTGCTCAACGACCAGGTTGGCATGCTCGGCCTGGGCATGAAGTCGCCCTTCGCCTACACCAAGCAGTACGTCATCACGAACTTCGACGGCGCCACCAAGCGCGAATACGTCTGCTATCTCGACGGCGCCGGCATGCC
>JAFKFE010000939.1 GCA_017308345.1 Alphaproteobacteria bacterium
CGTCGAGCCGGGCTTCGGCAAAGACATGCGGGTGCACTTCGGCCTGCTCGACCGAGGCCAATGTGGCCGCGAGGGCCGAAGCCAGCATGGTTGCTTGCCGTTTCAGATGCATTCCGTGCCGCGATTCCATTGAGGTCGGGAGCGAGCCCGAGAGTTGACAGAAAGCTGGCGAAATTGGGACGCGTCCTTACGACGCCGTATCGCGCGTCCTGAACCAGTGCACCAGGAAGTCGACGAAGACGCGCACCTTGGCCGGCAGATAGCGACGGTGCGGGTAGACGGCGAAGATGCCGGTGCCCGCCAGGAGGCGGTCGTCGAGCATGGTGACCAGCTTGCCGGACGCGACGTCGGGGGCGGCGATGAAATCCGGCAGCATGGCGAAGCCCAGGCCGGAGACCGCGGCGGCCCTCGCCACGATCGGGCTGTTGACCTCGATCGGGCCCGAGACCGCGACGCTGATGGATTCCTCGCCCTCGCCCTTGAAGCGCCAGTTGGCCAGCGAGCGGCCGTTGGTGTCGACGATGCAGGGCATGTTGGCGAGGTCCTGCGGCCGCGTCGGCTTGCCATGCTTGGCGATCAGCTCCGGCGAAGCGCAAAGCCTGACCGAGAACGGCGCCAGCCGCCTGGCGATCAGCGATGAGTTCTCCAGCCGCGAGATGCGCACGGCAAGGTCGAAGCCTTCCTCGACCAGGTCCACGAAGCGGTCGTCGAGGTGGATGTCGAGCACGATGTCGGGGTGCTGCCTGGCGAAGTCAACCAGCGACTGGCCGATCGGCGCATCGGCGAAAGTGCGGGCCGCCGACAGCTTGATCCTGCCGCGAACGTCGCCGGAAGACTGGCGCACCGCCTCGGCGAGGCTGTCGACCTCGCGCACGATTTCCGACGCCCGCTGATAGTAGGTGTGGCCGGCTTCGGTCAGCGAGAACTGGCGCGTCGTGCGGTTGAGCAACAGCGCGCCAAGCTCGTCCTCCAACTCGCGCACATATTTCGACAAGAGCGCCTTGGAGCGGCCGATCTTGCGCGCCGCGGCCGAAAAGCCTTCCGCCTCGACCACGTCGATGAAGGCGCGCATGCGGGTCAATGTGTCCATGGTCAGACCTTTCGTGCCGCGTCGAGAATCTTGCGGCCGAGCCGTATCAGGGCAACGTCGCTGCCGGAAGGGCCAAGCAGCGACAGGCCGAAGGGCGCGCCGTCTATCGCGCCGACCGGCAAGGTGATCTGCGGAAAGCCCGAGAGGCCGGAGAGGCACAAGAGGTGCAGCGCCCGTTCGCGGTAGGCCTGAAACTGTTCGGGGGTGCTCGCGGCAAGCGGCGCCGCGCCGGGAACGGTTGGCAGGACCAGGAAACCGTTGTTGCCGAGCAGCGCGCCGAACTCGGCGCGGAAAGCCAGCCGGCGCGCGGCTTCGGTGGCGGCAGTCTTTGCGTCGATGGTGCGGCCGAAGGCGAAACGCTCCTCGACGCCTGGGCTGAGGCGACCGCCGGCCGAAATCCACGGGCCATGCTCGCGCCAGGCCTCGAAGGCCTGCAGGCGGCGAAAGCACCAGTAAAGCTCGTCGGGGAACGAGGCAAAGGCGTATTCGGTCTCCGCGGGCTGGCCAATGACGGCGGCGGCCAGCGCCTTCATGCGCTGATATTCGGCGGCTTCCGCCGGACCCATGACGAAGGCGTCCAGCCAGCGGATCGACAACGGGCGGTTGAGCGGATGCTGGTGCGGATCGCGGCCGAGCAAAAGCTTGCCGACCGCCTCGTAGGTTTCGATGTCGTCGGCGAACCAGCCGAAAGTGTCGAAGCTCGACGCCAGCTTCATCGCGCCGTCGAGCGGGATGCGGCCATGGGTGGTGCGCAGTCCGATCAGGCCGCAGAAGCTCGCCGGCGCGCGGATCGAGCCGCCGGTGTCGGAGCCGGTGGCGATGTTCGCCAGCCCGCCGGCGACCGCGGCCGCCGAGCCGGAGGAAGAGCCGCCGGTGACG
>JAFKFE010000940.1 GCA_017308345.1 Alphaproteobacteria bacterium
GCGCGACTTCGACAAGTTCGGTTATCCACGCGCTCTTCCAGACTAAGGTCGGCGTGCTGTCTCAGATATAGCCGAATGCCTGCATCAGAAGCTTGCACCGCCCTTCGGTAAGCTCCTTCAGTCCAGGTTTGCCGAGTTCCCCTTGGCAGCGGATCAATTCACATCCGCCTTGGATTCATCGCCGGCGCAATATGATATGCCATATCGAGCAAAGGCCTCGCCCAATTGCTCCCAGTAATCCAGCCGGGCGAGCACACTGTCACAGTAAGCAATATCGTCGGCACTCAGATAGTCCGGGTAGCCACCGACCTTGCCTCTTCGCACTTTGAAGCTCTCGGGGTCGTTGGGATCGCGAGGCCGCAATTTTCCACCGTAGCGCGAAGCGAACTCCCCGGAGGCTTCCGATTGACGCATGCGCTCGAACGATCTGTTGCAGGTGACGTCGGCAAGCTCGGAATCCGCAAAACGCCGTCCGATAAAGTCTCCGATGGCACGCAACGCCCCCTCGGTGTCTCTTTGCATGTCCTCGTATCGTAACAGCGCGATGCTTTTCATCTGCCTTGCGGCTGCAAACCACTGAAGGTTGAAAACGGCGATCTTCTCGATCCCGTGCCGCGCGCTTCTTACGTTATCGCCGATCGAGCCGGCCTCCAAATTATGGCGTTTGCCAACTTGAAAAAAACCTGAGACCGCAGTGTCACGAGGGTCTCGCGCAACGAACAGGATACGGTTCCGTCTGTAGCGGGATTTGTCAGGGTTGATTTGCGCGATTTCGCGGAGCTCCTTGTGATCGGAACCATCGTGGGTATAGGCTGCATCAACCCCAAGATCGTCAAGCATAACGCGAAGCCAAGTCCGTCCGGACTTCGGAAACGAGACGACAAGCAGAGGCGGTCGTTTTGCAAAAAAGCTGGGGAGTAAGCTCAATCTTCATGACTCCGCTTGTGGACAATTTGATCGTCCAAATTAGCGATTATAAATATGGAGTAAGGCGTCTGCCATCCGTTGTGCCGCGGGAGTTTTCGGGTCGATCGACAAATTCGCATCGAGGAAACGCCGGCCTTGCTCGAAATAGGCAGGCCGCCCTCTGACTGCCGCGCGGATATCCTCGACGAGATCGAGCCTCGATGAGGCCGGCTGGAAGGCACCTTCGGGTCGGTCAAATTCGACCATGGGCGAAACCGGTGGAAACAAGACCACCGGTATGCCGCAGGCGACGGCTTCATAGACGGTGGTGCTCGGGCGAGTAACCAGCACCATTGCATCTGGAAGCAACTGAGCGAAATCCAGGGTAGATTTGTTCGGCATCTCGACCTTGGCGAACATCGTTGGATGAACGCTGATGACATAGGCCAGACCGAGTTCGGCGCACGCCGCCGTCACCGCTTCAAGTGAGTCCCGATCAGATGGATTGTCAATGTCTCCCTTGAAGTTCACCAGCACAAAAAGTCCCTCTGGGTGTCGTGCGCCGGCGTTCTTGATCGCGCGCTCGATTACCGGAGAACCGACGACATATGTTGGCTGGTATCGTTGTCGGAGCGCCGCTGGGCCCATCGCAAGGATATAGTCTGCCCTGACAAACCTATGCGGCTGCAAAAGCCGCGCGCCACCAATATAGCCGACGACACGAACCATACCGAAGTTGATGGAGTCTATAAACCGCCTGAAGAATTGCGGAGCGTAATCGTTTCCGGTCACCAGCATATCGCGGGGTCTAATCGCCTGCTCAAGTTCAGCAAAGTCGATATGGCGCAAACCGCGAGCCTCCAACTCGGGCCGTGCCACGCCCCCGCTTTTCAGGCCGTCGAGATGTGCGAACACGCATCGGATGCCCTGCCTTGTCAGAATCTCTGCGGCGTCGGCCAACAGGCGGACGTTGTTGCGATTATGGGGCACGAAAAATACGGTCCGTGTCTTCCCTTGTCCTCGAGCGTAGATACGAGCTCGCCTTAGCAGATTGCTGGGG
>JAFKFE010000941.1 GCA_017308345.1 Alphaproteobacteria bacterium
TGTGGACGGTGAGCCGCTCGACCTTGCCGGCGATGGCTTCGAGGGCCTCGAGCTCCTTCAGCCGCAGCATCACCGGGTTCTCGGCCATCACCCTGGCCGTGTTGAGCAGCGAACGCGTGGCGTTCGTCTCCTCGCGGCGGCGGATGACGTTGGCCTCGGCCTGCTTCTCGGCCGAAACCACCTGGTTGAGGATCTCGCGCATATCGCCCGGCAGGATCACATCCTTGAGGGCGATATCGCTGACCTCGACACCGATCGCGGCCATGTCTTCGCGCACCTTGGCCGCCGCGTCCTCGTCGACCGTGACCTTCTTGTCGAGGATCTGGTCGAGCGTGAGCGCGCCAAGCGTCTTGCGGAAGGCATACTGCAGGGCGCGGTAGAGGGCTTCCGAGAAGTCCTTCACCGTGCTCACCGCCTTGACCGGGTCAACGACCCGGTATTCGGCGGCGATGTTGACGCGGATCGTCACGCGATCCCTGGTCAGCATTTCCTGCCCGGCGACATCGAGCGACTGGCGCTTGATGTCGACGACCTTCACCTGGACCATGCGGCCGACATTCCAGAAGGCGTGCATGCCCGCTTCAAGCGTGCGGGCAAAGACGCCGTCCACGAAGAGCAGGCCGACCTGACCGTCCACGACCGGGTTGAGGAACATGTGCTCCGTCTTCCGGGCCTGGCCGATCCGGCGCATCAAGGCCGGATCGACGGCGAGATCGGCTGCAGTGTCGACAGTCGTCACCTTCCACGGTCCGGCATCGGTCCAAAGCACAAGCTTGCGGTCCGGAGACAGAACAGCGTGGAGGGCGCCGTCGCGCTCGATGACGGCGACGTCGGTGCGCCCGGTACGGACGACGGTGAAGTGACGCGCGGCCACGTCCGGGAGCTTGTCGAACAACGCCTTCTCGTAGGCCGAAACGAATTCCGGGTTCTTCAGGTCGTGCCTGGAGATTTCCAGGTTTCCGCGCCGGTTGGCGAGCCAATGTTCGCCCGGCATCAGGATCGCCTGGATCTCGCCCTTGTAGAGGGCGACGGCACGTTCATTTTCCTTCACGAGGACGCGCTGGCGTCCAAGAGCCTTTTCGAGAATGGTCTTCATTGTCTTACTCCTGTCGGGCATGGCCCCATGCGAGGCGTCACGTCATGCGTCGATCGTCCTTTCGTTTCTCGTTTCGCGTCGTCTCGTACTTCATGTCCCCGGGGGCACGAATGATCCGGGGACCGGTGGCATCGATCCGCCGCGGGCCTTCGGGAGCGGATCGCGGGGCGGCGAAGCGGGCGCCGGAAGCCGAAGCTTCCCTTGCCGGCCGCGCCGCGCCTTGATCGTCACCGCGGGCCTGGCCGCGAGCCGATGGCGTCGAACCGTCAGATACGGCCTTGGCCTGAAGGCTTCGGCCGTCTCGTCTGGTCCTCAGCATTCCGGTCCCCGGACCGATTTTCCGAATAACACCGTGACAGGGTGGCTTGGCTTGGAAGGCCAATGGAGAAGGATTCGAACCTTCGACCGTCAGATTATCAGTCTGATGCTCTACCCAACTGAGCTATCCGTGGTGCAGACAGCAGGACTTGAACCTGCGACCTCCGGACCCAAATCCGGCGCTCTCCCCCTGAGCTACATCCGCGATCCCAATCCCCAAAACGGCACCGTATACAGGGCGGCAAAGCCGCCTGCACGGGTGGAGACGACAGCTCCAACCGTTGTGCTCGCTTCGGCTTTCGTGACCGGGAGCGCGCCTATAGACCCTGCGACGGGTTGTCGCAAGCGGCATTGTCGCGGCGAATTTGCGGCTTCTTTCAGGAGTTGTATTCCGGCAACACTAGCCGGCGCGACGGCTCAGAAGGTTACGCGTCCAAGCACCTTGAGACCGTCGCCTTCCGGCGCCACGACCACGGCCTCGCCCTCGCGCGGCGCGACGCCGGTAAGCGCTTCGATGTTCTCCAGATGCGTGACCAGCACCAGATTGTCGGA
>JAFKFE010000555.1 GCA_017308345.1 Alphaproteobacteria bacterium
CATGCGCTGCGACTTCGCCGGCGTTATGATCGCATCGGCCGACGCCGATGAGGCGGCCGGTGGGACAAATGGCTGGGAAGTATCCTGCGTCCCGGCATTGGCGGCGCCATCCATGTCGACGAGGTCGCTGGCGGGCGCGGTGCCTGCTTGATCCCAGACATAGGCGCCAGATGAGGCTAACACGAAAAGCGATAAGGCGATCTGTTTCATAAGCATTGCATCCTGGATTCAGGGCGCGCAGCGGCCGGGCCGATGCATGCCTTCCAGCCGCAATATCTCATGAGTTAGCTGACAGCTGGCTGTCAGCGCGCCGTGGCCTACGAAAAGTGTCGCACCCGCGAATTTGTGCAGCCATTTGATTTGGATCAGGGAATTTGCTCCGATCCGGACGCAATGAAGCCGCATTCCTACGCTTGCCGATGTCGAGGCAATACCATGACAACATCAAACTGTTCATCACCTCAATCATGAGCCGCCTTCACTCCGAAAATCATCTCGTGTCGCGCATCGGCTGGCTGCGGGCCGCGGTGCTCGGCGCCAATGACGGCATCGTTTCGACGGCCAGCCTGATCATCGGTGTCGCGGCCGCCAACGCCACCACGACCAACGTCCTTGTGGCGGGCGTAGCCGGCCTGGTGGCCGGCGCCATGTCGATGGCCGCCGGCGAATATGTCTCCGTGAGTTCCCAGTCCGATACCGAAAAGGCGGATCTCGCCCGTGAGCGGGAGGAACTGGCGACCCAGCCGGAATTCGAGAGGCAGGAGCTTGCGCAGATTTATATCGATCGCGGCGTGGAGCCTGGGCTGGCGTTGCGGGTGGCGGACCAGTTGATGGCCAAGGATGCGCTTGGCGCCCATGCCCGTGACGAGCTTGGCATTTCCGAGGCAACGGCCGCGCAACCTATCGTGGCCGCGCTGGCTTCCGCGGCGGCGTTTTCGGTCGGCGCGATCATGCCTCTGGCAATGGTGCTGATTTCGCCGCCATCAAGACTTGTTGCGGTGGTCTCGGTCGCATCCTTGCTGTTCCTGGCGGTGCTGGGCGCGGTCGGCGCGAGGGCCGGTGGCGCCAACATGTTGAAAGCCACCGCTCGCGTCACCTTCTGGGGCGCGCTGGCGATGGCCCTGACGGCGGGCATCGGCGCGATGTTCGGCACCACGGGCTAGGCTGGCGGCTTGGCCTGAGGTCGTCATATCCGGACGTGCCTTGTGGTATTCGGCGCATGCCCTTGCGCCGGACAAACCGCCCTGAAGTCCGATCCGGCTCTGACGCAAAGAGATGGAGCAAGATGTCACCCGAAGGCCGCTTGCGCCTTTCTGGAATGCGCGTCGGCGTGGGCAATTCCTGAAAATGAATAGCCGGCGTTGATCGAGATCAACGCCGCGCGCTGCCTGGCATGGCAATGGTTGCCGGCTAGGGAGTGTGCCGACATGAATTTTCTCGAATACCTGATTGGAACCGACGCCCGAACTGTCTTGATGGGGCGCATGATGCAGAAAATGGGCGTCGACAGGCAGCTGAAAGTCGTGGCGGATCACATCGCCGTCACCAACCGCGCCGTGGACCGGTGCCGGTCTTGCGGCCATCAGGACGAATGCGCGGCCTGGCTAGACGAGACCGAGCATGCGGACCACCCGCCGGCCTATTGCCGCAACGACGACTTGATCGCGCGCTTGCAGTCCATCCGTTGATTGTACGCCAACGCCGGCGCCTGATCCGCTTGGCCCAGCCCGGACGACGATTGGCGATTTCGGCTTGGCAATGAGTTGACGGCCTCGGCGCGCATCAAGAGACAAGCACCACCGACAGCGGCCCGGCGCAAAAGAGCTTGTCCGTGACTTTCCTGACCCCGGCAACGTTCTCGGCGGCAACGACCGCGGCTTTTCGCTGACGTTCGTCGAAGATGGCGCCGCTCAGTTCGACCTCTCCCTTGTCGACGGTGACGCCGATAAGGTCGCCGCCGCT
>JAFKFE010000556.1 GCA_017308345.1 Alphaproteobacteria bacterium
TTCGCCGGGGTTCTCGCATGGACTGGCCGTCGAAGGGCGGACGGCTAGAGCGTTTCACCGTTTCACGGAAACGGCGAACCGCTCTATCCCGTTGTTTTTGAGGCAATTCCGGACGGAAAACCGCTCGCACGTTTCCTGGAATTGCCCTATCCCGCGAGCAAGTCGGGGCCGCGCCCGATCGGCACGGCGCGACAGACTGCCGACATGCCGGTCCATATGTCGCGGCGCGCCCATCTCGGGGCGTCGTTTCCGGCTGACAGTCCTGGGCGCAGTTCCCTCGCCGATGGCTTGCCAAGCAAAAAGCCCCGACGGAGAGACGCCGGGGCTTTCGACAATTTGCTCATTTACGCAGGCGACGCCTGCGCGTGCCTGAATCAGGCGGCGGCCGAGACCTTCGCGTCGGTCGGAACCTCCGAGATCGTCTTCAGCACCTGCGAGGCGATCTGGTAGGGGTCGCCCTGCGAGTTCGGGCGGCGGTCTTCCCGGTAGCCCTTGTAGTCGTTCTTGACGAAGGAGTGCGGCACGCGGATCGAAGCGCCGCGGTCGGCGACGCCGTAGGAGAACTTGTTCCACGGCGCGGTCTCGTGCTTGCCGGTCAGGCGCTTGTCGTTGTCCGGGCCGTAGACGGCGATGTGGTCCACCAGGTTCTTGTCGAACTGCGCCATCAGCGCCTCGAAATAGGCCTTGCCGCCGACTTCGCGCATATAGGCGGTCGAGAAGTTGCAGTGCATGCCCGAGCCGTTCCAGTCGGTGTCGCCGAGCGGCTTGCAATGGAACTCGATGTCGATGCCGTATTTCTCGGTCAGGCGCAGCAGCAGATAGCGGGCCATCCACATCTGGTCGGCGGCCTTCTTGGAACCCTTGCCGAAGATCTGGAATTCCCATTGGCCCTTCGCCACCTCGGCGTTGATGCCTTCATGGTTGATGCCGGCTGCCAGGCAGAGGTCGAGATGCTCCTCGACGATCGTGCGCGCGACGTCGCCGACATTCTTGTAGCCGACGCCGGTGTAATACGGACCCTGCGGGGCCGGATAGCCGCTCTCGGGGAAGCCGAGCGGACGGCCGTCCTTATAGAAGAAATATTCCTGCTCGAAGCCGAACCATGCACCATCGTCGTCGAGGATGGTGGCGCGCTTGTTGGAGACATGCGGCGTCACGCCATCGGGCATCATCACTTCGCACATGACCAGCACGCCATTGGTGCGGGCCGGATCCGGATAGACGGCGACGGGCTTCAGCACGCAGTCGGAGCTATGGCCCTCGGCCTGGTTCGTGGAGGAACCATCGAAGCCCCACAGCGGCAGCTGCTCCAGCGTCGGGAACTCGGCAAACTCCTTGATCTGGGTCTTGCCGCGCAGGCTGGGGGTCGGGACGTATCCGTCGAGCCAGATGTACTCGAGCTTATATTTGGTCATTCAAGTGCCTCTCGTTGCTTGGACACCGCATCACTGCTGCGTCGATGCACGGCCGGGCTGAGCCGGCCTGCCGGTCGTTAAAATGCAATTCGTATGCCACTCCCACCTGCAAAGGTGCGGCAAAATGGTCACGACATCGTGTTGAATTTGCTGAGCCGTCTCAGCAGTGCGCTCAGATCGGTCATAAGCCACATGTGCATAAACAATATGCAAACTATGATATTTTTGTAGGCATATTGCCTAAATGAATCGCAGAACTTATCTTGGCAAAACGATGAATCGGTAGACCTAGGGAAAAGAAAGGAGATCGGCCGTGGAAGCGATCTCATCCCGCCCGACGGCAAAAATCCTGCCGTTCCCTCCGGCAGTGCGCAAGTCTGCCTCAATTTTGGGCGTTAAGGCCAAATTTGCGGCAGAGCTTGCGTCACTGCGCAATGCGCACGCCGATTTCGACGGCTGGTACCACGAGGCGGCGATCGAAGAAGAGAGCCGGCAGCCAAAGAGCTGACCTACTACTCCAGGATTTCGGCATGGAAAAGCCCGGCG
>JAFKFE010000557.1 GCA_017308345.1 Alphaproteobacteria bacterium
GTAGGTAACCCGCTCCTGCTCGAACACCAGAGCGAACCGGTCGGGCGCGCGCTGCACGGCGCTGCGGAACATCTCGTCCATGTTGCCCGGCCTGTCGACGAAACAGCGCACTATGCGCTCACCGTAGCGCACCTCATGGCGCATCGCTGGAACCGGCATTTTTTCCTCCCTTGGAAATATGCAGCCGAGATGCTTCGGCCGCGTCCTCTTATGGAACCGTGATCACCACCTTGCCCGTCACGGTTCTGGAGGCGAGCAGCTTCAAGGCCTCGGCAGTGTCCGCAAGGGGGAAAAGGCGATGGATCGACGGTTTGATCTTTCCGGCGGCGTAGAATGCGAGCAATTCGCCCACTGCCTCGACGTGGCGCGCCGGGTCGCGTTCGATCGCCGCGCCCCAGAACACGCCGCGAATGTCGCAACTCTTCAGGAGGGGCAGGTTGAGCGGGATGCTTGCGATGCCCGCCGGGAAACCGACGACAAGATAGCGCCCCTCCCACGCGATCGCGCGCAGCGCCGGCTCCGTATATTCGCCTCCGACAGGGTCGTAGATGACATCGGCGCCTTGTTCTCCGCACGCAACCTTGAACTGACCGGCAAGGCGCCTTTGTCCGTCTTTTCCCAGCGCTCCGGCTTCATAGAGAACCGTGCCGTCGGCGCCGAGCGAGCGCGTCGCCGCGAGCTTGTCCTCACTCGACGCCGCCGCGATCACCCGGGCCCCCATGGCCTTGCCAAGCTCTACGGCCGCGAGACCGACGCCACCGGCGGCCCCAAGCACGAGCAATGTCTCCCCGAACCGCAGCCCGGCTCGATCGTGCAACGCGTGGTAGGAGGTGCCGTAGGTCATCAGGAAGGCCGCGCCGTCCTCGAACGGCATTGCATCAGGCATCAATGAACAGCGCTGGGCCTCCGCGCACACATATTCGGCCATGCCCCCCCAGCCGAGCATCGCCATGACGCGCTGACCGGGACGGAAATTGCCCGCACCCGTGCCGACGGCATCGACAATCCCGGAAACCTCGGCTCCCGGTGAGAAGGGGCGCGCCGGCTTGAACTGGTAGCGGTCCTCGATGATCAGCAGGTCCGGATAGTTCACGCCGATGGCATGGACGCGGATGCGGACCTGGCCCGGTCCTGGCAAGGGGACCGGCTGCTTCGACAAAACCAGGGATTCCGGCCCTCCCGGTTCAAGGCTGAGCACGGAAATCATCGAATCTGACATGGTTCGGGCTCCAGCTTTGTCCGACAAACCGATAATCCGGCTTCATAACGCATTCGTCAATGCCCTTCTTAAGGCGGATTGTCGGATTGACGGTCTGTTGGCACTTATTTATTGTCCGACAATCGAACATTAGCAGTGGACTCGCTTGTGACCAATCCTACCAAACGGCTCGAACAATTCCTGAGATCGGAAATCCCGGGACTTTCGGGGGACCTTCGGCTGGAGTCCGTCGCGGGCGGACAATCGAATCCGACCTTCTTCGCGGATTTCGACAATCGCCGGCTCGTTGTAAGGAAGAAGCCAGACGGCCCGGTCCTGCCGTCCGCCCACGCCGTGGATAGGGAATTCAGGGTCCTCGAAGCACTCGGGCGGGTCGGCATCGCTGTGCCGCCCGTCCTGCTTTACCACGAAGCGGGAGATGTGTTCGGGACATCCTTCTATGTCATGGAGCGCGTCGACGGCCGCATCTTCCACGACAGCCAGCTCGCCGGGGCGCCCAAGTCCGAACGCTTCGAGATGTACCGCTCCGCGGCCCGCATGCTTGCCGCGATCCACAAGGTCGACTTCGAGCAGGCCGGACTGTCCACATTCGGCAAGCACGGCAACTTCTTTTCGCGTCAGATCGCCCGCTGGACCCATCAATGGCATCTGTCCAAATCGCACGACCTGCCGGAGATCGACCGGCTGGTCGAGTGGCTGCCCGCTAACCTGCCCGCGAACGACCAGACGACGGTCGTCCAT
>JAFKFE010000558.1 GCA_017308345.1 Alphaproteobacteria bacterium
AGGCACCGCGGCCTGCACGCCTAGTCTAAGCCAGCAGATGCGCCAGCAGCGCACGTAGCTGCGCCGGCTTGAGCGGCTTGCGCATCAGTTCGATGCCGGCGGCGCGGGCGGCCTTGGCGACGAGTTCGGAGCCGTCGGCTGTGACGATCAGCGCGGGCACCGGGCGGCCGAGATAGTCGCGGACCTCGGCTATGGTCGCGGTGCCCAGATCGCCGCCGTCGAGATGCTGGTCGGCGATGATGATATCGGGCACCCAGGCGGTGTCGCCGAGCAGGTCGAGCGCGTCGTCGGTCGAGGTCGCGGCGCGCACCAGGCACTGCCAGCGCCCGAGCAGTGAGGTCATGGCGGAGAGCACGTCGGCGTCGTTCTCGACCAGCAAGACCTTGGTGCCGAACAGGCCGTAGCCGCGCGGACGGTCCATGTCGGCGATGGCCGTCGCCGGTTCGGCGGCCGCCATGCCGATCGGCACGTCTATGTGGAAGATGGTGCCGCGCCCGACCCTCGATGAGAAGGTCACGGGATGGCCCAGCGCCGCCGCCATGCGGCGAACGATGGCGAGGCCCAGCCCCAGTCCGCCGGTCAGCCCGCCATCGGCAAGCGTCGAGGCGCCGCGGTGGAACTCCTCGAACACCGCTTCCCGCTGGTCCTCGGCAATGCCGCGGCCGGTGTCGGCGACATCGATGCGGATGGTGTCGCCGCGATGCCGGGTGCCGACCAGCACTCCGCCGGATCGGGTGTAGCGCAGCGCGTTGGAGAGGATGTTCTGAAGGATGCGCCTGAGCAGCGTGCGGTCTGAACGCACGACGGCGTTGACCGGCCGGAATTTCAGCGTCAGGCCCTTCTTTTCCGCCTCGGGCAAGAAGTCCGAGCGCAGCGAGGAAAACAGTGTCTCCAGGCTGACGTCGCCGATCTCGGGCTGCACCACGCCGGCGTCGAGCTTGGAAATGTCGAGCAGGGTGCGCAGGAGGTCTTCCATCGTCTCCAGCGAGCGCTCGACCTGGCGCACCAGCTTCTTGCCTTCCTCGCTGGTCTGGACCTCGGCCAGCGCCGAGACCGACAGATGCGCGGCGTTTAGCGGCTGCAGCACGTCGTGGCTGGCGGCGGCGAGGAACCTGGTCTTGGAGAGGTTCGCCAGCTCGGCGTTTTCCTTCGCCGCGCTGAGTTCGATGTTCGATTGCTCGAGCCGGCGCAGCGTCGCGTGCAATTCCTCGGTGCGGTTGCGCACCCGGTTTTCCAGCGAAATGGCGGTCTGGAACAGCGAGAAGGCGTTGCCCTGCTGATCCATCGAGCGCTCGACGCGGCTGACGAGCGCCGCGTTGATCTTCTTCAGCCTTTCGACGTCGTTGATGTCGCGAAGCGGCATCTTGCTCACTCGGCTGCCTGGCGCTCGCCGAAGGCGATGCCGGTAAAGGTCTGGTTGAGGTGCATCGAGCGGTACTGCTCGCCATAAGTGCCGAAGCCGATGACCTTGTTGGTCCGGTAGAGCTCGGAAATGTCGCGGAAGACCTGACGGTTGCGCGCGTCGAGCCGGCGCAGCACGCAGTCGAAGCCGAGGATCATGTCGATGCCGCCGAGCCTGTGCTCGACATCCTCGAAAGCGGCGCGCGTCGATTCCACCATGTTCTTCGGCTGGGCGATGGACAGCACGATACCGTCGTCGATGGCGCAGAAGAAGGACAGCGAGCCGTCAGGGTGCATGCGCTGGATCGAGCGGCAATAATATTCGCCGCCGACCTTCACCACGACGGGGTGCGAGGCAAAGCTGAGCGGCGTCAGCGTCTGCGGCGGGATGCCGACGGAGGCTGCGTATTCCTGCGCCGCGCTGGTGGCGTTGAACTCGCGCACGATGCGATGGTCGGGATCGGACGCCGTCACCACCAGCTTTTCGTCGGTCGGGATGAAATTGTCTGTCTTGAACACGTGGAAGGGGATCTCGGTCGCCACCAGCACGATGA
>JAFKFE010000559.1 GCA_017308345.1 Alphaproteobacteria bacterium
AAACCCGGCCATTTCGAAATTCCTGCCTTACAGGCTATCGCGTCAATCGTCGCGATAGACCTTCTCGCGTCGCTCGTGACGCTCCTGCGCCTCGATCGACAAGGTCGCGATCGGACGCGCGTCGAGCCGCTTCAGCGCGATCGGCTCCCCGGTCTCCTCGCAATAGCCGTAGGTGCCTTCGTCTATGCGCTGGAGCGCGGAGTCGATTTTGGAGATGAGCTTGCGCTGGCGGTCGCGGGCACGCAATTCGATGGCGCGGTCGGTTTCGGAGGAGGCGCGGTCGGCGAGGTCGGGGTGGTTGGCGTTTTCCTGCTGGAGGATTTCGAGGGTTTCGCGCGCTTCGCGGAGAATGTCGTTCTTCCAAGTGATGAGCTTCTGGCGGAAGTACGATTTCTGCCGTTCATTCATGAACGGCTCGTCTTCGGAGGGTACGTAATCGGCGGTAACGATATCGTTCATTCGACTCACCCAACAACCCCAAATTTGGCGCCTATATATTCGGGGACAAGAGCCTGCACAAGCGCTATCGGCGACAGTTTCACGCAATTGTTAGTCTCGCTTCGTCCCCATGCATGGCGACGTTGCTGCAACGGTGGAAAGCGAATTCGCACATGATTCGCCGCGGTTGCTGGCGCCGGCCATTGTACATGACATCGTTCTGGTGACTAATCGCGCTCTGCCGGGAGGCAGCATTATGGGGGTCCGGTTGAGCAGGCTTTATCTATTGCGGCATGCCAAAGCCGGCTGGGCGCTTCCCGGCATGCGCGACTTCGACCGCCCGCTCGATGAATCCGGCATGGCCGATGCCGAAGCGATCGGAGAGGCCATGCGGTCCCGCAACTATGTGCCGGACGTCACCCTCTGCTCCAACGCCAGGCGAGCCCGGCAGACGTTGGAAGGCCTGGCGGGGCGCACCGACACGGGCCGGGTCCTGTTCTTCGACACGCTCTACAGCGAGGACGCGGCCGGCTATCTCGACATCATCCGCAGGAACGGCGACGCCGACCAGCTTCTGGTGATCGGCCACAATCCCATGACCGAGGATCTGGCCATGGCGGTGTCGGGCGACGGGGATGAGGCGGCGCGCGGGATGATGAACCACGGTTTTCCAACCTCCGGCCTCGCCGTGGTGCGCTTTCCCGGCAATCTCGCCGAAGCGGCGCAGGGCAAGGGCTATCTCGAAGCCTTTCTCACGCCTGCCGACCTCTGAGGCCATTTCAAACGCGCCACCCAAGGCCTATATCGGGCGCTGACGCGCAACCAGAGGCAGATTTGGCATCATCGCTGACTAATCTTACCGACGAGGCAAGGATTGCGCTCGACACGCTGTCGGGCCGCGCCGCCGGACTCTTCTCCCCGTCATTGCGCCTCGGCGTCACCGGCCTTTCCCGCGCCGGCAAGACGGTGTTCATCTCCGCCCTCGTCCACAACCTTATTCATGGCGGACGCCTGCCGCTGTTCGAGGCGCAGAAATCCGGCCGCATCGCCCGCGCCTTCCTCGAGCAGCAGCCGGACGACGCCGTTCCGCGTTTCCAGTATGAAGATCACGTCGCGGCTTTGGTGAACGACCGCGTCTGGCCGGACTCCACGCGCGCCATCTCCGAACTCAGGCTCACCATCGAATACGAGTCGGCGTCCGGCTGGAACCGGCTGTTTTCAGCCGGAAAACTATCCGTCGACATCGTCGATTATCCCGGCGAATGGCTGCTCGACCTGCCGTTGCTTGGCAAATCCTATGCCGATTTTTCGCGTGAGGCGGTCGAACTGGCCGCCCTGCCTGTCCGCTCCGACCTGTCGCAGGACTGGCGCGATCTGGCTTCCACCGTCGATCCCGATGCCGACGCCGACGAGATGACGACGCGGCGGCTGGCCGAAAGCTTCGCCGCCTATCTCAAGGCCTGCAAGCTCGACGACCGGGCGCTGTCGACGCTGCCGCCCGGCCGTT
>JAFKFE010000560.1 GCA_017308345.1 Alphaproteobacteria bacterium
CTGCTTGGTGATCTTCAGTACATCGAGCAGCTCGGCGACGGTGAGGCCGGGCCTGCGGTTGACGAAGTGCAGCACACGGTGATGGGCGCGGCCGAAACCGTAATCGGCGAGGATCTGGTCCGGGTCGGAGGTGAAATCGCGATAGGCGAAGAAAAACAGTTCGATGATGGCGAAGTCGATGCCGTCCTCATCGGTGATGGCCGTCCTGATCGGTTTTCCGGCTGCGGGGCTCGTCATCATTTCTCCATGCGAGACGGGAATTATGTCAGTACTATTGACGTAATTTCCGGGCAATGATAATTTTTGACAAGCTTTTCGGCGGATTGCGAACGAAAAGGCAAGAGGAAG
The DNA here is from genome assembly GCA_017308345.1 of Alphaproteobacteria bacterium. Taxonomy (GTDB): domain Bacteria; phylum Pseudomonadota; class Alphaproteobacteria; order Rhizobiales; family Rhizobiaceae; genus Mesorhizobium. The sequence goes on from JAFKFE010000560.1 coordinate 349, forward strand.
CCGTTTTTCCGGAACTTCCTGAGTTTGCCACGAATTGAATATCCGCCTACGCTTTCAAGCACTGGCCAGCGTTTCGGATCCCGTGGCGGGGTCGGCACGAAAGGCTTTACGACACAACGATTTGCGGGCCCGCCCGCGGGAGGTTTCCATGGCATCCGTTCCCTTCGATCAATTGGACGGCTTCATCTGGATGAACGGCGAGTTCGTCAAATGGGCCGACGCCAAGATCCATGTGCTGACCCATGGCCTGCACTATGCCAGCGCCGTCTTCGAGGGCGAGCGCGCCTATGGCGGCCAGATCTTCAAGCTGACCGAGCATAATGAGCGCTTGCATGAATCGGCGCGGCTCCTGGGCTTCAAGATTCCCTATCCGGTCGCGGAGATCGACGAGGCCTGCCGGACGCTTTTGAAGAAGCAGGGTTTCCAGGATGCCTATGTGCGCCCGATCGCCTGGCGCGGCAGCGAGCAGATGGGCGTCTCGGCGCAGAACAACCGCATCAATTGCGCCATCGCCATCTGGCAGTGGCCGAGCTATTTCGACCCGGCGCAGAAGCTCAAGGGCATCCGCCTCGACGTCGCCGAATGGCGCCGGCCAGATCCGCGCACCGCGCCGTCAAAGTCGAAGGCCGCGGGCCTCTACATGATCTGCACCCTGTCCAAGCACGCCGCCGAGGCCAAGGGCTATGCCGACGCCATGATGCTCGACTGGCGCGGCCAGGTGGCGGAAGCCACGGGCGCCAACATCTTCTTCGTCAAGGACGGCAAGATCCATACGCCCACGCCCGACTGCTTCCTCGACGGCATCACCCGCCGCACGGTGATCGGCTTGGCGAAGGATCGCGGTTTCGAAGTGATCGAGCGCGCTATCATGCCGGAGGAACTCGAAGGTTTCGAGCAGTGTTTCCTCACCGGCACCGCCGCCGAGGTGACACCGGTTTCGGAGATCGGGCCATACCGATTCGAAGTCGGCGAGATCGCCAAGACGTTGATGAACGACTATTCCGCCGCGGTGCAACCAAAGCACGCCATCGCCGCGGAATAGCGATAGTCACAGCTTTTTCGTGCAACGGGGGCGGTTTTCGGGCCGCCCTTTTTATTTAAGCCTTCACGCATTTGACTTTCGAACGGTTCGGCGTCTCATGATGGTGTCGGCCCTTGGAGGCAGGCGGCTATGGAGGGACTAGTTACATGGACAGCAACACGATTATTCAGATCGTCGTGCAGGTGATTGCCGGCGTTATCGGCGGCCAGGCGGTCGGCGCGGCGCTGAAGCAGGCGGCGATGGGCCAGCTTACCAAAATCCTCGGCGGCGCGATCGGCGGCGTCGGCGGTGCGGCCATCCTTGGCAGCCTGCTGGGTGGCGGCGGAGTCGACGCGGCGGCTGCGGCGGGCGGAATCGGCAGCGCGCTCGATCTGAAGAACCTTCTCGGCGGTGCTGGCGGCGGCGCCATCCTGACCGGCATCATCGGCGCGGTCATGAACGCGATGAAGAAATAACGCCTCTCGCTTCAAGTTTTCAGATGGGCGGCTTCGGCCGCCCATTTTCGTTTCCAGGATATTTGAGTTGGCCGGCAGTGGACGGCGTTTGCCCGCCTG
>JAFKFE010000561.1 GCA_017308345.1 Alphaproteobacteria bacterium
TCCGCGCTGCCCGCGCGCGCGGGACGACTGCAAAGCAGTCGAGCCGCCGCGCCGCGGATTTGGCGCCGTGGAACTCGCCTGCCATCATCCGATCGAGGCGGCGATGCCTCTTCAAGTCGCGAGGAGCTGACCATGGCGCTTCTCGAGCTCGACGCCGTCTCGAAGACCTTTTCGCAGCGCCGCGGCGGTCGCGCCGTGCAGGCGGTGGCCGGTGTTTCGCTCACCGTGGGCAAGGGAGAGACGCTGGGGCTGGTCGGCGAAAGCGGATGCGGCAAGTCCACTCTCGCCCGGCTGGCGCTCAAGCTGGTCGACGTGACGGACGGACGCGTGCGCTTCGACGGGGTAGACGTGACCGGTTTTGCCGGCCGGCGCATGCTGCCGATCCGCCGTCGCCTGCAGGCCGTGTTCCAGGATCCGCTCGCCTCGCTCAACGCGCGCATGACCATTGCCGAGGTGATGCGCGAGCCATTCGACACGCATGGCGTCAAGCTTGGCGCCGGGCTCGATACGCGCATCCGCGAGCTTCTGTCCTTCGTCGGGCTGGAGAACATCGATATCCGGAAACTGCCCGGACAGTTTTCCGGCGGCCAGTTGCAGCGCGTCGCCATTGCAAGGGCGCTGGCGCTCGAACCGGAGATCATCGTCGCCGACGAGCCGACCTCGGCGCTCGATCCGTCGATCCAGGCGCAGATCGTCAACCTGATGCTGCAGATCCAGCGCAAGCGTGGCATCTCCTACCTGATCATCTCGCACGACCTCGACGTCATCGGCCACGTCGCCGACCGCATCGAGGTGATGTATCTCGGCACCATCATCGAGCAGGGAACGGCCGCCGAGATCATGCAGCGGCCGCTGCATCCCTACACGCAAGCGCTGCTGTCGGCCGCGCCGACGCTTGCCGCGCGCCGCCAGGTCGGCTGGAAGCGCATCATGCTCACCGGCGATCCGCCCAACCCGGCCGACGTGCCATCCGGCTGCCGGTTCCACCCGCGCTGCCATCTGGCCCGCGACATCTGCCGGGAAAAAGTGCCGCCGCTGCGCGCCATGCCCGGCGCCGGCCAGATGGTGGCCTGCCACCTCGCGCCGGACGAGACGGCGCAAGCCGGTGCCGAGGTGGGACGCGCGCGGCGCGGGCCGGCCGTCGCCAGCTAGAAGCACAAGTGGAAGAGGGAGGCGTTATGAAACGGTCGAAGGAAATCCACGTGACGGGCCTGGGCTTCCCCGAAGGACCGGTGGCGCTCCCTGACGGTTCGATCGCCTTCGTCGACCTGCTGCACGCGAAGGTCCGCGCCTTCAAGGACGGTACCGTGCGCGAGATGGCCACGCTTTCCGGCGCGCCGAACGGCATGCGGCTCGGCCCCGACGGCGCGCTCTACATCTGCAACAATGGCGGCCTAGCGCCGGAATCGCTGGAGACGCTGCATTTCGCCGCGCCGATGATCCCCGGCTGCATCCAGCGCCTGCAGCTCGACGGCCGCTGGGAGAATTTCGCCGACCAGTTGCCCGGAGCAAAACCTTCGCGGCCGAATGACCTGATCTTCACGCCGGCAGGCGAGATCGTCTTCACCGACCCGCAGAACTGGGAGGTGCTGGGAGCCGACCACGCAACCTATCACGGCGGGCAGTTGCTTGCGGCGGGGCAGGACCGAAAGGTCCGCGCGCTGGCCAAGATGACCGGCTTCCCCAACGGGCTGGTGTTCCATCCTGATGGCTCGCTCATCGTCGGTATCACCATGGAGCATCGTCTGCTGCGCTTCGACTGGAATGGCGACAGCGTCGGCGCGATGGCCGAATGGGTTCGTTTTGACGACCACTTCAATCCGGACGGCATGGTCTTCCATGAGGGCCTGCTCTACGTCACCGGCAGCACCGGCGACCGGGTCGCGATCCTCGACACATCTGGCCGGCTGGTCGAGATGATCGATTGCGGCGAGGGC
>JAFKFE010000562.1 GCA_017308345.1 Alphaproteobacteria bacterium
GAGGAAGATCGGCGCGCTGTCCGGCGGACAGAAGTCCAGGCTGATGATGCTGGTGCTCAGGCTCATCCATCCCAATTTCTATCTGCTCGACGAGCCTACCAACCATCTCGACATCGACGGCCAGGAAGCGTTGGAGGACGAATTGCTGACGCATCAGACGAGCTGCCTGCTTGCCTCGCATGACCGCTCCTTCATCCGCGCCGTCGGCAACCGCTTCTGGCTGATCGACAGGCGGCGGCTGACCGAGGTCGACGACCCGGAGGCATTCTTGCGCTCCGTCGCGGAAGCGCCGAACTGAGTGACGCTACATCTGCCGGCCGGCACCACCGGCCGGCAATACTTTTCCATCTGCTAAAAAAGGAGCATGTTGAGTTGCTCAGCCATGGAGGAGACGGGCCATGCGTGCAGTGGACATCGTCAGCAATCTCTACGAAGCCTATGCGGACCGCGACATCGAGGGCGCCTTGGCGCATTGCGCCGAGGATGTCGTGTTCCGCTGGATTGCCGATCCCCGGCACTCGCGCCACGCCGGCACCGCGCACGGCAAGCAGGAGTTCCTCGCCAGGCTCCTGGCGCTCGACGACGACTTTGAATACCGGCACTTCGTCCCGGTCGAGATCGTCGACGGCGGCGACAAGGTCGCGGCACAGGTCGAGATCCACATGACGCGCCGCGCCACCGGCGAGGAGTTCATCATGCGCACCGCCAATTTCTGGACGGTCCGCGACGGCGAGATCATCGAGATGGTGGAATATTACGATACCGCGCTGGCGGCATCGGTGTTCTGAAAAGGATCGGCCGGCTGTCATCCGGCCAGGCCGGCACTTACCGGCCCGACATTTCGAAAAAAACGTCGACGGCCATGTAGGATCGCCGCCAACTCGTCCGTCCTTTGGATTGCAAGCCAAGCCAATCCGAGAAGAGGAACACGAGAATGAACGACCAGACCCCGCCCCGCGCCAAGGTCCTTGGCGGATTGACCCCCTACCTGCAGGTCGACGGCGCCATCAAGGCCGCCGAATTCTACAAGAAGGCTTTCGGCGCGGAGGAAGTGTTCGCCTATCCGCCGGACGACAAGGGCCGCACCATGCATATCCATCTCCACGTCAACGGCTCGACGCTGATGCTGGGCGATGCCTATCCGGAACACGGCCATCCGCACCAGGCGGCGCAGGGCTATACGCTGCAGCTCCATCTCGGCAGCGATGGCATCGACGCCTGGTGGAAGCGTGCCGTGGATGCCGGCTGCGAGGTCGTCACACCGCTGCAGGTGATGTTCTGGGGCGACCGCTGGGGCCAGGTGAAGGATCCCTTCGGCGTCGCCTGGGCGATGAATGCGCCGGTGAAGTGAATTTCCTGATGCCATAGCGAGCAGCGCCGCCCGTCAATGGCGGGCGGGACGCGCTCACTCGCGCCGGGTCGTATCCCCGCCGGCCCGGCGCCCTGTTTTCAACAAGAGGAGACCGCCATGTCCTATGTCGACGGCTTCGTGCTCGCCGTGCCGAATGCAAATATCGATGCATACAAGAAGATGGCCGAGAACGCCGGCGCCGTCTGGATGGAGCACGGCGCACTCGCCTATGTCGAATGCGTCGGCGACGACGTGCCCTATGGCGAGCTGACCTCGTTCCCGCGCGCCGTGCAGGCGAAGGACGACGAGACCGTCGTCTTCGCCTGGGTCGTCTACGAGTCCAGACAGAGCCGCGACGCGGCCATGGCCAAGGTGATGGCCGATGAGCGTCTCAAGATGGACTGGTCCGCCATGCCGTTCGACGGCAAGCGCATGATCTTCGGCGGCTTCCAGCCGTTTATCGAGCTTTGAGGAACTCGGCCTCAAGCTGGGTTGAGATTGAGGTCAGGCCGAGTCGAGAATGGTGGTTTCCGAGAACCGGAGCGGAGCGTACTTAAAGTACGTGAGCACCGGAAGCGCAGGAAAC
>JAFKFE010000563.1:0-1298 GCA_017308345.1 Alphaproteobacteria bacterium
GGAACTGTTCGCCGAGGCGGAAGCCGCGGAGGAGGAGGGGCGCCACGACGACGCTGAGGCGCTCTACACGCGCCGCCTGGCGATCGACCCGAAGGACGCCATCGCCGCCTTCAACCGCGCCAACTGCCTGCGCGGCGCAGGCCGCGTAGCCGAGGCCGCGCATGACTATGCCCGCGCGATCAAGCTCGACCCCGGCTTCGTCGAAGCCTGGTTCAACCTCGCCGGCCTGATGAGCGACGAGGGCAAGGCGGCCTCGGCAAGGCGGCACCTGCAGAAGGCGATCGCGCTCGACAAGGACTACGCCGACCCGGTGTTCAACTTGGCGCGGCTGGAGTTCGATGCGGGCAATCTGATGGAGGCGCGCCGGCTGTGGGTGCGGTATCTCGAGCTGGACGCGGAGTCCGAATGGGCGCGGACTGCGCAGAAGGGCATCCAGTTCGTGGATTTGCATATGGCTGGTGAGCGAGATGTTCGCGCTTGAACACCCCCCTCTGGCCTGCCGGCCATCTCCCCCGCAAGGGGGGAGATCAGCAGCTTCCGCGCGCTGCCATGTCCTGCGAGGCCGACAATTGGCGAAAGCGATCGCGACATCGATCTCCCCCCTTGCGGGGGAGATGGCCGGCAGGCCAGAGGGGGGTGTGACGGAACTCGGCCTTTGTAGGAAGGCCATGCTATGACGACCCATTTCCTCTTCGACGGCGACGACACCGCCCCCGTCACCATCCTTCTCGCGCACGGCGCCGGCGCTTCGATGGACTCGCCATCAATGACCGCCACCGCCAAGGCGCTCGCGGCCGCCGGCTTCCAGGTGGCGCGTTTCGAGTTCCACTATATGGCCGCGCGCCGCTACGGCCACCGCAAGCCGCCGCCGCGCGCCGAGACGGTGAACCCGGAATACGTCAAGGCGATCGCCGATCTGCGCGCCAGGGGCGTGACCGGAAAATTGATCATCGGCGGCAAGTCCATGGGCGGCCGCGTCGCCTCCATGGTCGCCGACGAGATGTTCGCCAGGGGCGAGATCGCCGGGCTGGTCTGCCTCGGCTATCCGTTCCATCCGCCGGGCAAGCCCGAGCAGTTGCGCACCAGGCATCTGATCGACTTGAAGACGCCGACGCTGATCTTCCAGGGCACCCGCGACGAATTCGGCACGCGGGACGAGGTCGCGACCTACGGCCTTTCACCCGCCATCGAGGTGGTCTGGCTGGAGGACGGCGACCACGACCTCAAGCCGCGCAAGGCGATCTCGGGCTTTTCGACAGGCGATCATCTGAAGACGGTGGCGGAGACGGTGGCGGCTA
>JAFKFE010000563.1:1308-3243 GCA_017308345.1 Alphaproteobacteria bacterium
GGCGGCTAAATTCGCGCAGCCCTCGGCTTCGTCATTCTAGGGCGGAGCAAGGAGCGGAGCGACGCGCGCAGACCCTAGAATCCATGCCGTTACATGCGAGCGTTGCGGCGTTCCAGAATTCTGCCGCGCCGCGTTCCACGGCAGGCGTCACGGCATGGATCCTCGGGTCAAGCCCGAGGATGAAGAAGCGCGAGGCGGCGGCATCCCCAAATGAAGCTCGCCACCTTCAACATCAACAACATCAACAGCCGTCTCGAAAACCTGCTCGCCTGGCTCGACAAGGCGAAGCCCGATGTCGTGTGCCTGCAGGAACTGAAATGCCGCGACACGCAGTTCCCGCTGACAAGGCTCGCCAAGGCCGGCTACGGCGCGGTGTGGAAGGGCGAGCCGACCTGGAACGGCGTCGCCATCCTGGCCAGGGGCGCCGAGCCTGTGCTCACGCGCGACGCGCTGCCCGGCGACGAGGCCGACCGCCAGGCGCGCTACATCGAGGCGGCGGTCGACGGCGTCGTCATCGGCTGCCTTTACGCGCCGAACGGCAATCCGCGCCCGGGGCCGAAATTCGACTACAAGCTCGCCTGGCACGAGCGCTTCGCGGCCCATGCCGGGCAGCTTTTCGATACAGGCCTCCCGGTAGCCCTTGCCGGCGACTTCAACATCGTGCCCGAGCCGCGCGACATCTATTCGACCCGCTCCTATGACGACAACGCGCTGGTGCAGCCCGAGAGCCGCGCCGCCTTCGCGGCTCTCATCGAGCAGGGCTGGACCGATGCGCTGCGCAAGGTTTTTCCCAGGCAAGAAAAACTCTACACCTTCTGGGACTACCGTCGGAACCGCTGGCCGCGCGACGCGGGCCTCAGGCTCGACCACATTCTGCTGTCGAGGAAACTCGCTCGAAAACTGAAAGCGGCGGGCATCGACCGCGAAGTGCGGGGAGGGGAAAATCCCAGCGACCATGCGCCGGTCTGGGTGGAACTGGGGTGAGAAAACGGAAATCCCCGCCGTGGCGGGGATTGCTGCGACAGAAAAAGCCTTTGGATATCCCGATCATTGGGGCGTCGGCGGCGGCGAACCGGCCACAATCGCCGAAAGCTTACCCTTGCGGACGAGCACAGGCTTCTCGTAAGTCTTCTTCATTCGATTGCTCTCCTCTAAAATCGCGGCGGATAATCTCATATGAACGATTTCTGTCAAGTAAGCGGCCCGGCTGGCAGTTCTGTTTCTGGGGACAGCGTTGTACCGAAGTAACGGCCGCCAATAGTTATGATGGTCGCGGCGGCTGGAGCCGGATGCGGAATATATCGCCGGCGAAGCTGGCATGGTGTCCGGCACCCGGGATTGGCCGTTTGCCGTCATCGGGCGGCGAGGGGGAGACCGATGCAAAGATCGACGGACAGGTTGCTGGCGCTGGCGATGCTCGTCATCGGTATCGCCTGCTTCGCCAAGCTTTATCTTGCGCTGGGCGGCAACCCGCCGGCGACGATCCGCGCGCAAATCTTCGGCGCGGCCGGCCTGCTGTCGGTGCTTGCCGGGCTGCTTTTCCTCGCCGGTCTGCTGCCGGCGCCGGCAAAGCACGATCCGGCCGCGCCTCTGTTCGGCCGCGACGCCGGGACCGCGCCGGCCGGGCATCCGCGGCTGCGCAGCGCGGCACTCGCTTTGCCGATCCTGGCCCTGCTCGTCATCGTCGCCGACCAGTTCGGCCCGTGGCGGACCGAGGAGCCGGCCGGCGAGCCGGCGAAGGAGGTCGCCAGCGCGCCGGTGCAGCCGGCACCGGCCGAGCCGAAACCCGAGCCGGAGGCGGGCGCGAAGCCAGCCCAGCCCGAGGCGAGCGTCCAACCGGCCGCGCCCGCGCGGCAAGAGGCCGCAAAGCCCGCGCCGCCCGCCGCGCCCGCGCAGCCCATCCCGCCGGCGCCGACGGCCGCCGCGCCCGCGCCT
>JAFKFE010000564.1 GCA_017308345.1 Alphaproteobacteria bacterium
GACGCCGGCCGCCCAGATGATGGTCCTTGCCGGCAACTGCTTGTCGCCGAAGACAACGCCCTCGGCATCCAGCCGGGTCACGGCGCGCCCGAGTTCGACCGTTACGCCGAGCCGTTCCAGCGCCTTGCGGGCATAGGCGGAAAGCTCCGGCGCGAAATTGCCCAGGATGCGGTCACCGGCCTCGATCAGCACGACGCGCGCCTGCCGCGTATCGATGTTGCGGAATTCGCCGCGCAGCGTGTCATGCGCGAGCTCGACTATGGTGCCAGCAAGCTCGACGCCCGTCGGCCCGCCGCCGACGATAACCAGCGTCAGCAGCGCTTGGCGCCTGGCCGGGTCGGCTTCACGCTCCGCCTGCTCGAAGGCGAGCAGGATGCGTCGCCGTATCGTGGTGGCATCCTCGAGCGTCTTCAGGCCCGGCGCGAAGGGCTCCCATTCGTCATGACCGAAATAGGCATGGCGGGCGCCGGTGGCGAGCACCAGCGTGTCGTAGGGTATCGAGCCGCCGTCCTCTAGCAGCACCCGCTTTCCGGCGCGGTCGACGCCCGTGACATTGCCGAGAAGTGTCGTCACGTCCTTGCGCCTGCGCAGCAAATGACGGATGGGCCAGGCAACCTCCGAGGTTGCAAGCGATGTCGTCGCCACCTGGTAAAGCAGCGGCTGGAAAAGATGATGGTTGCGCTTGTCGATCATGGTGATGCGCACTGCGGCGCCTGCCAGGGCGCGGGTGAGTTCGAGGCCGCCGAACCCGGCGCCGACGACAACGACGTTATGCTGGGCCTCGCTCATCTCATTCCACCTCGCCAAGTGCGATCGCAGCTGATGAAGATGTAAGTATTTTTGTGCGCTGCAACAATATTGCGTCCGGGATGACCATGCCCGGGAGTCGTCGCGCGGCGTCGCGAATGCACATGCGGCCACACAGGCACGAGTATAGCGTGAAACAAAACGACGGGAGCCAGGCATGGCTGACGACCATGATGACGAAGGACCAGCGCTGTACGCCTCGCCACCCTGCTTCATGCATGAGCTTGCCCCGGAATACCGCGAGCCGCTGTCGGACTGGGCTGATGTCAGGCGATGGCGCAAGGCCGAGCGTGAGCGGCTCATCAACGCCCGCCTCGCCGTCTCAGCCGATGCGCGGGCCGCCATGTCGGCCCGCATCGCAAACGGCCTCGACGCGCTGATCGGCGACATCGCCGGCCGGATGGTCAGCCTCTACTGGCCGTTTCGCGGTGAGCCGGATTTGCGTGGCTGGATGGCGGCGATCAATGAGCGCGGCGGCCGCACCGCGCTGCCGGTCGTCATCGAAAAGGGACAGCCGCTGGTGTTTCGCACCTACAAGCCGGGCGACCGGCTCGAAAAGGGCGTCTGGAATATTCCGATCCCGGCCGAGGGAGACCCGGTTCTGCCCGACATCGTGATTTCGCCGATCGTCGGCATCGATCCGGGCAAGTATCGGTTGGGCTATGGCGGCGGATTTTTCGATCGCACGCTTGCCGTCATGCCGTTCCGGCCATTGGTCATCGGTGTCGGCTACGAATTGCAGCGCATCCCGACCATCTACCCGCAGCCGCACGACATCCCGATGAGCGCGGTGGTGACGGAGGAGGCGGCAGGCGGCTAGGCTATGTCGAGAGTATCGGCCCTTATGCCATCTCCGGCCGAAGCCCCACCGCCGTGCGGTCGACGATCTCGCGGAGCGCAAAGGACGAGTTGATCTTGGTCACATGCGGCATGGCCGACAGCCACTCCTTGTGGATGCGCTCATAATCGACAAGGTCCTTGGCGGCGATGCGCAGGATGTAGTCATATTCGCCGGACATCAGATGGCAGGAGAGCACGTTCGGGCAGCGCTTGATCGCCGCCTCGAAATCCGACAGCGTCTTTTCGAACTGGCCCGACAGCGATATGTGCACGATCGACGTCATC
>JAFKFE010000565.1 GCA_017308345.1 Alphaproteobacteria bacterium
GGTTTCCTCTACACGATGTTCCGCACCGGTTGGTATGACGAGAACCTGTTCATGTACCTGCCGCCAATCCTGGCTTCCGGGCACTGGTATACGTCGGCCGGAGATGGCCGTATCTCCTATGGTGCGCGCGACGATTTGGCGGCGGCGATCGCCGCGGGTCTCGCCTCCGGGGCCACCGAAAGCGCGACCTACACGCTGACCGGCCCGAAAGCGTACACCGTCGCCGAGGTGGCCGCGCTCGTGACTGAGGTCACCGGCAAGCCGATCGAGGTCGTGCAGCTTTCCGATGAAGCGCTGACCGAAGGAATGAAGGCCGCCGGCTTGCCTGAGCCGGTCGCACGGCTTCTCGTATCCTTCGACGCCGCCTCGCGAGCCGGCAACCTCGGCATGGTGACGGACTCCGTGGAAAAACTGTCCGGCCGCAAATCGGTGTCGCTGAGGCAGTTTCTGGAGGCCAACAAGGCCAGGCTGGCCGGCTGAAAGATCGCGGCGGAAAGCCATTTCCGGCTTGCCGCCGCGTCATTTCGATCTCTTGAGCAGCCCGAGGCGGATGAGGCTTTCGCCGGTGGCGGCCAGCGCATCCTCGCGTGACCGCGGCGTCCAGCCGAGCATGCGCATGGCCTTGGCGGCCGTCGCGTTCCTCGGCTTGCCCAGTTCCGTCACGATCTGGGCCACCTGCCCGTCGAACAGCCCGACGATACGGATCAGCCAGTCCGGCAGCACTCTGGTCGTGACGCGCGACGCCGCATTGCCAAGCCGCGCCCTCAGCGTCCTGGCGATCTCCAGCATCGTCATGAAATCGCCGCTGACGGCCAGGAACCGCCCGCCCCTGGCGGCGGGATTGATCATGGCGCGCAGATGCAGGTCCGCGACGTCGCGCACATCGACCACGCCGAACACCATGCGCGGCAGGCCAGGCATCTCGCCATTCATCAGGCGCCTGATGAAATCCGTAGACGTCGAATGATCGGGTCCCAGGACCGGTCCGAAGATGCCGACCGGATTGACGACCGCCAACTCCAGTGCCCCGCCTTCGCGATCGATGAAATCCCACGCCGCCCGCTCGGCCAGCGTCTTCGATTTCACATAGGCGCTCACCTTCTCATCCAGATTGGTCCAGTTCTCTTCCGTGAACGGATGGCCGGCAACCGGCGCCTGGCCGTAGCCGATGGCGGCGAAGGACGAGGTGCACGACACGTTCGACGCCGGCATCGCGCGCGGCGCGCAGCACGCGCAGCGCCCCTTCCCTGGCCGGGACGATCAGTTCGTCCTCATGTTTCGGCACGCCGGGTGGAAAAGGCGAGGCGACGTGAAGGACGTATCGGCATCCGGCGACCGCTTCGGGCCAGCCCTTGTCGCTCGTGAGATCGGCATGGGCAAAGGAAAGCGTATCACCCGGCTCGACGCCGCCGACCTTCAGCATGGCGAGAACATCGGCCTCGCGCCTGGCGGAGCGCACCGTCGTGCGCACGCGGTAGCCCGCGTTCAAAAGCGCGAGGACGCAGTGAGCGCCAAGGAAGCCGGACCCGCCGGTCACAAGCACCAATTCGCCGCTCATGCCCGCCTCCTTTCGAGAGCAATTCCTGGAAAACGGCGTCTGCCGTCCGGAATTGTGCAACGTCAGCCTGTGCGGCGCAGTCTCTCAGATCGCGACCTGCGTGCCAATCTCCACGACGCGCCCGGTGGGGATCTGGAAATACTCCGTCGCGTCCGCCGCCGTCTTCGCCAGGCCGATGAACAGCCGGTCCTGCCAGATCGGCATGCCGGAATTCGGCGAGGCCTTCAGCGAGCGCCGCGACAGGAAGAAGGACGTCGTCATGATGTCGAACTTCCAGCCCTGCTTGCGGCAGATGGCCAGCGCGCGCGGAATGTTCGGCTGCTCCATGTAGCCGAAAGTCAGCGTCACGCGCATGAAGAGTTCGTTGACCGT
>JAFKFE010000566.1 GCA_017308345.1 Alphaproteobacteria bacterium
TGAAATGGAGCGCTGATTCGGCGCCGCATTGAACCCAGGCGGCACGTCCCGGCCAGCGGGATCATCCAGGAGGCCCGGCCAACGGGTCTTGAAAACAGGCGGCACATGGCTTCGAAAACCACTAATCCCTTCACCTTTCTCCAGCAGGTCCGCGCGGAGACGGCAAAGGTGACATGGCCTTCGCGGCGCGAAACCATGATCTCGACCGTGATGGTCCTGGTCTTCGCGGTGATCGCGATGCTCTTCTTCTTCGCTGCCGATATTCTGATGGGCTATGCGATCGAGTGGATCCTGGGTCTCGGGCATTAATTCGGCGGTTTACGGAGAGGTCGGGAAATGACAGCGCGCTGGTATATCGTCCACGCCTATTCGAACTTCGAGAAGAAGGTCGCCGAGGACATCGAGAACAAGGCCAAGCAGAAGGGCCTGTCCGGTGAGATCGAGCAGATCGTGGTTCCGACGGAGAAGGTCGTCGAGATCCGCCGCGGTCGCAAGGTCGATGCCGAGCGCAAGTTCTTCCCGGGCTATGTGCTTTTGAAAGCCAATTTGACCGATGCCGTGTTCTCGCTGGTCAAGAACACGCCGAAGGTCACCGGCTTCCTGGGCGACTCCAAGCCCGTGCCGATCACCGAGACCGAGGCGCAACGCATCCTGAACCAGGTCCAGGAAGGCGTCGAGCGGCCGAAGCCCTCGGTCACCTTCGAGATCGGCGAGGCGATCCGCGTCTCGGACGGTCCCTTCGCGTCGTTCAACGGCGTCGTCCAGGAAGTGGACGAGGAGCGGGCTCGCCTCAAGGTGGAAGTTTCGATCTTCGGGCGCGCCGTGCCTGTCGATCTGGAATTCGGACAGGTCGAAAAGGGCTGATCCGTATACCCGCGCCGCAAGGCGTCGGGGCGGTGTGAAAAACGCCGCATGAACGGGTGGGAGGTGAAGGCGGCATAGCCGGCCGACGGAACCGCACCACCAGACTGCAACCGCCGGCGTTGCCCGAGAATGGGGCCGGCATGAGAAAAGGCAGGAATAGAGATGGCTAAGAAAGTTGCAGGCCAGCTCAAGCTCCAGGTTGCCGCGGGCTCGGCTACGCCGTCGCCCCCGATCGGCCCGGCGCTTGGTCAGCGCGGCATCAACATCATGGAATTCTGCAAGGCGTTCAACGCGCAGACGCAGGAGCTCGAGAAGGGGTCGCCGATCCCGGTCGTCATCACCTACTACCAGGACAAGTCGTTCACCTTCGTCATGAAGACGCCGCCGGTGAGCTACTTCCTGAAGAAGGCCGCCAACCTGAAGTCGGGCTCCAAGGAGCCGGGCAAGACCAAGGTCGGCACGATCAGCCGCGACAAGGTGCGCGCGATCGCCGAGCAGAAGATGAAGGACCTGAACGCAAACGACGTCGAGGCGGCCATGCGCATGGTCGAGGGCTCCGCCCGCTCGATGGGCCTGGAAGTGGTGGGCTGAGATCATGGCAAAGATTGCAAAGCGTGTTGCCAAGAGCCGCGAAGGCATCGATCCGAACAAGGCTTACGCCCTCTCCGAGGCGCTGCAGCTGCTCAAGGACCGGTCCAAGGTGAAGTTCGACGAGACCGTCGAGGTCTCGATGAACCTCGGCGTCGATCCGCGTCATGCCGACCAGATGGTCCGCGGCGTGGTCAACCTGCCGAACGGCACTGGCCGCTCGGTGCGCGTCGCCGTGTTCGCCCGTGGCGACAAGGCCGAGGAAGCCAAGGCCGCCGGCGCCGATATCGTTGGCGCGGAGGATCTGGTCGACATCGTCCAGAAGGGCACGATCGATTTCGATCGCTGCATCGCCACCCCGGACATGATGCCGCTGGTCGGCCGTCTGGGTAAGGTGCTCGGCCCGCGCGGCATGATGCCGAACCCGAAGGTCGGCACCGTGACCACCGACGTGGCCGCGGCCGTCAAGGCTT
>JAFKFE010000567.1 GCA_017308345.1 Alphaproteobacteria bacterium
CCAACGGCACGACCGCTGCCGCACTTGCCGTGCTCATGGGCGGGGAGCGGCTGACGAAGCTCGTTACCGAAGCGGTCGAGGCCGCGCGGCTGCGGTCTATAGAGCTGGGGAAGTGAGAGCCGCTCGCATCACGCGAGATCGGTGTGCGAAAAATCATTGCCCTTGTAGAGCAAAGGCATTCCCCGACTTTTGGCCGAGGCATATGACAGGCAATCGGCCAGGTTGAGCTGGGCTGGATGGCCGCGGCCCTTGCCGTAGTTGGAAAAGGCCTGGGTTGCGAGCTTTGCATCGCTGCTTTCGATCGGCACGACTTCCACCTCAGCCTCGCGAAGAAACGCTTCTATGGCCGCTTCGGCGACGGCGGGCTGGACGGCAAGCATCGATGACAGCCGCATCGCCGCTTCAAGTACGACGAGAGGAGATGTTATTCGCCGGGATGCCACCTCTATCCGGCCGCTCCACTCGATGGCGTCTTCCTCGCCTGCCAGGATCGCGACGACGACAGAGGTGTCGATGAACATTCAGGAATGCCCCCACATCTCGTCGACCTTATCCTTACTCAAGGTCCTTCCGCCGCTGCCGGCCTTGGATTTGAGATCTCCGGAAACGGCGGCGAGCCGTACGGCCAAAGGCGTCTGTTTGCTGTGGCGCTCCAGTTCGGATTCCAACGCCTCGATGACCGCCTCGGTCATCGAGACGTTTCGTTTTTCAGCGAGCCGCCGCGCGAGCTCTCTTGCCCGCGGATCCCTGATTTGAAGATTCATCGCTGCTGCCTCCATTTCCGCCATGACAATATAGCGTACCCGTCATGACAGTGCCAACAGAGGCTTTCCCGCTACCTCGGGCCGAAGCGCGCTGGCTAACGAGATTTGCAATGCCTGTCGAAACAATCGGTGCGTTTCCCTTTGGCCCAAGGATTGTCGATTGACTTTGGGCTAGGCCACCCAGATAAAACTTTCGTTCGCCGACAAAAGCAAATGTTCACTCATTCGACTGAGCATGCCGCGCCTTTGTGGGCGAGTGGGGAGTGCCTCCGCTGGTAGGGCCGAGGCGTTATGAGGTTGACGGGCATCATCCACGCTTCGAGCCGAAGCCGATGCCCCCTGGGAGGTAGAATGGACACCATACTTGCAGGCTTAAAGGGAGCCATCGACACGCTCGGCGCGACAGTGCTCTTGCCGATCGTCATCTTTATCATCGCCGTGATCCTTGGAGCCAAGGTCAGCAAGGCTTTCCGCGCCGCCATCACGATCGGCGTCGCCTTCATCGGCATCAATCTCGTGCTCGGCCTGATGTTCACCTCGATCGGCGACGTGGCCAAGGCGATCGTCACCAACACCGGCATCCATCGCGACATCATCGATGTCGGCTGGCCGTCCGCCGCCGCGATCGCCTTCGGTTCGTCGGTCGGCCTTTGGGTCATTCCGGTCGGCATCCTGGTGAACATTGCGCTTCTGCTCACGCGCATGACGCGCACACTCAATGTCGACGTCTGGAATTTCTGGCATTTCGCCTTCGTCGGCTCGCTGGTCGTCGCCGCCACCGACAATCTGGCCTACGGCATCATCATCGCCGCGCTCGTGGCGGCGCTTGCCCTGCTCTTCGCCGACTGGTCGGCGCGCGCGGTGCAGCAGTTCTACGGCGTGCCCGGCATTTCCGTGCCGCATCTCGCCTCGGCGCAGATCCTGCCGATCGCCATCATCCTCAATTGGATCATGGACCGAATCCCCGGCATCAACCGCATCAACATCAGCACCGAGACCATCGAGCGCCGCTTCGGCGTCTTCGGCGAACCGGTGATACTCGGCCTGATCATCGGCCTGGTGCTCGGCCTCATCGCCTTCTACAACGCCGGCGACCTCGGCACGGTGCTGGCCAAGGTGCTCTGCACCGGCATGACGCTGGCGGCGGTGATGCTGCTTC
>JAFKFE010001202.1 GCA_017308345.1 Alphaproteobacteria bacterium
CCTCAAGCTCCGGAACGGGGCGTCAGACCCAGCAGAAGAGTCGCGACGCAACCATCCGCGACCTCCTCCGCCGAGAGCGATCCGGCGGGGTCGTACCAGCGCGCTATCCAGTTCAGCGCGCCCGTCAGGGTGAACGTCACGATCTTGGGATCGCCTGCCGCAAGCGAGCCGTCCCGCATACCGTCGGCGACGACGCGCCGCACCGTATGATCGATCTCGCGCTTGAGAGCCCGAAACTGGGTCTTGGCCGGCGGCGACAATTCGTGATCGGCGGTGCGCGTGACGCAAATGCCGAAATCCTGCGTCATGATGATCGCATAGCGGCGCATCAGCGCCTTCAGCCGGTCGAACCCGCTGCCGCCATTGCGCTCGACCGTCTCGGCGGCCACGCGGATCCCGTCCAGGCCCAGCCGGACGCATTCGAACAGTATCTCATCCTTGTTCGCGAAATAGTGGTAGATCGTCGGCTTCGTCACATTCAGCGACGCCGCCACCTCGTCCAGCGACGTGGCATGAAACCCCTTGCGGTTGAAGGCCTGCACCGCTGCGTGGAGAACGGCCTCGCGTTTCACGGCGCGGTCCCGCTTCCTCTCATGCTTTGCTGGCCAGGGCGATGCTGGCTCCGCGAGTGAAAGCGCGCTCATTCGTTTTCCAACCGGTAGACTAGTTACTCATGAGTAGTATTTTACTGATAAGTAACCTGTCAATGCCTCTCTCGTCGGCTTGCACCGCATTCGCCCGACGGCGCATCGGTTTGTCTGTTTCGGAATCCCGGCTTCGGTTTCGGCGAAGGCGGTCAAGCCTTCCTGGTCACCGGGCGCAAACGGCGGATGGAACAGACGGCGTTTGAAGCAGGAACTCAGCAACCTTGGCCGCCGCCGCGCAGGGACGTCGTCAAAGGATCCGGATTATCGGCTTGAACTCGCCCGAAAGGGAACGCGGCCGGTATCCTGCGCGGCGAGAATCCCAGCGACGGGGATTCCGCCAGCATCTGGCCATCCCGACGCGGAGCGCCCTGCGCGGCCTACACTTCGCCAAAAGCGCGACCGAGAGGCCGCGGCGTCAGGCGATCCTTTGCTCGAACTGCGCGATGTCCGCGTTCTTGCGCAGGCCCGTCGCGACGACGGACACGCGGAACTTTCCAGCCAAAGCCTGGTCGAAGATGGCGCCGACGATGATGTCGGCATCGGCGTCGACCTCCTCGCGTATCCGCGTCGCCGCTTCATCGACCTCGAACAGCGTCATGTCCATGCCGCCGCTGATCGAGACCAGCAGCCCCCTGGCGCCGGTCATGGACGCTTCGTCCAGGAGCGGATTGGCGATTGCCGCCTCGGCGGCCGTCCGTGCGCGTCCCTCGCCCGAGGCCTCGCCGGTGCCCATCATCGCCGGGCCCATGTCCCGCATGACCGACTTGACGTCGGCGAAATCGAGATTGATCAGGCCTTCCTTGACGATGAGGTCCGTGATGCAGCCGACACCGGCGTAGAGGACACGGTCCGCCATGGCGAAGGCGTCGGCGAACGTGGTCTTGGCATCGGCGACCCTGAAGAGGTTCTGGTTCGGGATGACGATCACGGTGTCGGCGCTTTCGCGCAGGCGTTCTATGCCCTGCTCGGCCGCCTGGGTCCTGCGCTTGCCTTCGAACATGAAGGGCTTGGTGACGACGGCCACCGTCAAGATGCCGGCGTCGCGCGCGGCGCGCGCAATCACCGGTGCGGCGCCGGTCCCCGTACCGCCTCCCATGCCGGCGGTGATGAAACACATATGCGTTCCGGCCAGATGATCCATGATCTCGTCTATGGACTCCTCGGCGGCGGCGCTTCCGACCTGAGGAAGAGATCCGGCGCCCAGGCCCTCGGTCACATGCGCGCCCAACTGGATCAGCCGCGACGCCTTCGACATGGTGAGCGCCTGGGCATCGGTGTTGGCGACGACGAACTCGACGCCCTGCAAGCCTTCGGCGATCATGTTGTTGACGGCGTTGCCGCCCGCGCCGCCGACCCCGACAACGGTGATCTTGGGCCTCATCTCCAGGATTTCCGGCTTGGCGGTCATTTTTTCAATCTTTCTACCGAAAGCACCTGCCGCTCCGCCGCACGGTCATGCGGAACCGGAACAACGAGCACACGAATCAGGCGATCCCCACCAGCGACAGGGAATCAGAGCGGGCGCCTCCCTGCAAGGTCCGCCGAGCATATGCAAGCGCAATGCCCCTGCGTTTGAACAGAAAGGTTCCGGGTGCCCGGATGCTCCGAGGCGACGCCGTTGCAGGAAGTTCTATTGCGTCACCGAGGTCGAGGTGCCCCAGGTGTCCGACAGCACATAGCCTTGCGGATACGGGTCCGTCGGATCGAGATAGTAGTTGTGCTCGCCCGTGATCCAGGCGCGGCCGGTGATCTCGGGAACGATCGCCTTGCGTCCTGCGATTTCGGTCAGTTCGACAATTCTGCCGGTGAAGCGGGAGCCGATGATCGATTCATGGATCAGGACGTCGCCGGCGCTCATCAGGCCACGCGCCTGCAGCACGGCCATGCGGGCCGAGGTGCCGGTTCCAGTCGGGCTGCGGTCGGAGCGTCCGGGCGAGACGATGCAGGTGTTGCGCGTGACCTTGCCCGCCCCCTGGAACGGCATGGCGAACTGCACGATCGAGACGCCGCGCACATTGTCGAATTCGGGATGCACGACATCGAGCTGTTCGCGCGCCGCGCGCCGAACTCTCTCTCCGGCCACCGCAAGGTCGCGCGCCTCGTCGGGAACGACCGAGAAGCCGAGCGCGGCGGCGTCGACGATCGCGTAGAACATCCCGCCATAGGCGATATCGACCTTCAGCGTTGCAAGCCCCTCGACCTCGATATTGGCGTCGAGGCGCTCGGCGAAAGCGGGCGCGTTGCGGAACGTGATCGACAGGCATTTGCCGTCGCGGCATTCGGCGCGCACCTCGATGACGCCGCCCGGCATGTCCAGCTTGAAGCGCGTCTCCGGCTCGTTCATCGGCACCATGCCGGTCTCCAGCAGCACGGTGGCGACACAGATCGTGTTGGAGCCGGACATCGGCGGGTACTCCGTCGGCTCCATGATGATCGCGCCGGCGGCGCAATCCTCGCGCGTCGAAGGCACCAGGAGATTGACATGCCGGGCGACGCTGCCGCGCGGCTCGCAGATCAGCATGCGCCTTACATGGTCGTGATCGCGTTCCATCGTGATCATCTTTTCCATCATGGTGCGGCCTGCCGGCGGCAGCACGCCACCCACGATGACATCGCCGACCTCGCCCTCGGCATGGCAGCCGACGACGCGGATGCTGGTTCTGGTACGCATTGTTCGTTTCTCCCTGTCGGCCGCTACTATCCGCTTGGCAAGCGGTGCTGCTTCGGGACAAACTGCTCAATCTGCGTGCCAGCCTCAAGGAGAATCCCAAATGACCGCCAACGTTTTTTCCGGCTGCATGCCGGCGCTCATGACACCCTGCACCAATGACCGGCTTCCCGACTTCGATGCCCTGGTGCGCAAGGGGCGCGAATTGATCGCAGCCGGCATGTCTGCCGTCGTCTATTGCGGTTCCATGGGCGACTGGCCGCTGCTCAGCGACGCGCAGCGCATGGAAGGCGTCGAGCGCCTGGTGAAGGCCGGCGTGCCGGTGATCGTCGGCACCGGCGCGGTCAACACCGCCAGCGCCGTGGCCCACGCCGCGCACGCCCAGAAGGTCGGCGCGCGGGGCCTGATGGTGATCCCGCGCGTCTTGTCGCGCGGTCCGTCCGTCACCGCGCAGCGCCACCACTTCAAGGCGATCCTTGCCGCCGCTCCCGACCTGCCCGCCGTCATCTACAACAGCCCCTATTACGGCTTTGCCACGCGCGCCGACCTCTTCTTCGCGCTGCGGGCCGAACATCCAAACCTGGTCGGCTTCAAGGAGTTCGGCGGTCCGTCGGATCTGCTTTATGCGGCCGAAAACATCACCAGCCGGGACGACGGGGTTGCGCTGATGATCGGCGTCGACACTGCCGTCTTCCACGGCTTCGTCAATTGCGGAGCCTCCGGCGCGATCACCGGCATCGGCAACGTGCTGCCCGAGGAAGTGCTGCATCTGGCAGGCCTCAGCCAGGCCGCGGCGAAAGGCGATGCCGAAGCGCGCCGGCTGGCGCAGGAGTTGGACGCCGCGCTGGCGATGCTGTCCTCTTTCGACGAAGGCCCGGACCTGGTGCTTTATTTCAAGCATATGATGGTGCTGAAGGGTAACCCCGAATACAGGCTGCACTTCAACCCGACGGATGCGCTGAGCGACAGCCAGCGCGGCTACGCCGAGGCACAGCTCAAACTGTTCGATGCCTGGTACGCCCAGTGGTCGAGGCAGCCCGCTACGGCGAGATACGCAGCCTGAGCCGGTTGACTTGAGGCCGCCAGGCCGGTCGCAATGGCGATTGGCGGCGGCCTCCGCCCCAAGCAGGTTCCGCAAAAGTGCCCTACGGTTTTTGCGATCAGAACCCGCGGAACCAACAGAGCATAGGCGGATATTCGTGGGGCATCCCACGAATATCCGCTTAGATCACCGCTTCTTCCAGGAATGGCTCATTGCGCGGGATGCGTTCGTAGCGGAATGGCGACAGGTCGAGCGTCTGGAAGGCGCCGTGGATGATCAGTTCCGACACCGCCCGGCCGACCGCCGGCGACTGCTGCAGGCCGTGGCCTGAAAACCCGTTGGCGAACATGAAGTTCTTCACTTGCGGGTGGAAGCCGACGATGCCGTTGTGGTCGAGCATGTTGTATTCGTAGTGCCCGGTCCAGCTCGTCTGAACCTTCAGCGCGTCGAAAGCCGGGATGCGGTGCCACAGCGCCGGCCAGATATAATCGTCGAATTCCTCGAAATGCATTTCGAAGTCGTCATAGTCGGCCGGCCCGTCGCCTTGCGGCGTGTTGCCGGTGAGGAAGAGTTCGCCCTCCGGACGCACGAACGTGCCCGAAAGATCGATGACATTGGGCATGCGGCCCGGGATCGGATTGGCGCTGGCGAACACGAAGCTGTAGCGCTTGTAGGGCGCGACCGGAATGGACAGCCCGGCCATGGCGGCGACCTGCTGCGCACGCGGCCCTGCGGCGTTGACCAGCGTGCCGCAGGCCACCGTTTCGCCGGTCGCCAGGCGCGCCGAGACGACCCGCCCATCGGCGAGGTCCAACCCCGTCACGGCATTGTCGATATATTCGACGCCGCTGGCGCGGGCGGCGCGACGGAACCCGTTGAGCAGCCCCATGGAATCGAACCAGCCCTCTTCGCGCGAACCCCACGAGCCGCCGCCGAGATCGTCGACATTCAGCCACGGAAAGCGTTCCTTCAGGGCGCCCGGCTCGAGGAAGACGGTGTGGGCGCCGAGGCTGCGCTGCAGCTCGACCCGTTCGCGCGCCGCCTCCACGCCCTCGGGCGAGCAGCAATAGAGATATCCGTGTTCCTTGAAGCCGAGATCGGGCGCCGGCTCATCCATGTAGAAAGGCGCCATCCGCTCGGCAAAACCACGGATGATCTCGATGCCGAACTGGCTGATCTTCACATTGATCGGATTGGAATATTGCTGGCGGATGGCGCTGGTTGAGAGCGCGGTGGAAGAAAAGGTGTAGCTTGAATCGCGCTCGACCACGAGGATCGAGGCGCCGCTGCCCAGCGCCTGGCTCAGCCAATATGCCGTCGACGAGCCGACGACCGCACCGCCGACGATGACGATGTCATACGCATTGCGCGACAGTGCTTTGTAAGGAGGGATTGCCATGACTTTTCCTAGCGGTTGAACGAAGCGATCAGGTTGTCCGAACCCCGCGCCAGCAGGCCGAGATCGGAGCCGACGGCGACCATGGTGAAGCCGTCGGCGAGGTAGCGGTCCGCGTCGGCCTTCACGGGAGCCAGGATGCCGCTGGCCTTGCTTGCCGAGGCGGCAGCCTCACGCACGGAAGCGATCGCCTCCTGCACATTGGTTGCCCCAGGATTTCCCATGGAGCCCATATTCGTGGAAAGATCGCCGGGACCGACGAAGAGAACATCGACGCCTTCCACCGCCGCGATCTCGGCGGCATTGGCCACGCCGGTTTCGTCCTCGATCTGCACGGCCAGAAGCTGCTGCTCGCGGGCCTTGGCGTGATAGCCGGCGATGCGGCCGAAGGCGTTGGCGCGGTGGCCGACCGAGAAGCCGCGGAAGCCGCCCGGCGCATAGGTCATGGCAGCGACGATGGCACGCGCCTGATCGGCGGTGCGTACATTCGGGATCATCAGGCTGCGCGCGCCGATATCCAGCGCCTGCTTCATCAGATTGGGATCGTCCGACGGCAGGCGCACCACCGCCTCGCAAGGGAATGCCGCCGCAACCTGCAACTGCGCCATGATGCTGCGAAGATCGTTGGGGCTATGCTCGCCGTCGACCAGCAGCCAGCCTGCGCCTGAGCCGGCGACGACTTCGGTGGTGAGTGCCGAGGCCAGCGAGCACCAGATGCCGATATGGGCCCGGCCGGCCTGTACGGCCGCCTTCAGCGAATTGACGCGCTCCTGCATTTTGCGATCGGTCTCCTGCCGGAAAGAAGGTGCATTGAAATTTGTATGATGTCCTATATCATACGTCAAACTTGAGCTGCAAGGCGCTGTAACGCCCTACTGGAGTTTCGCATGAAAATCGGCTTCATCGGACTTGGCGTCATGGGTGCGCCAATGGCGCGGCATCTCGCCGATGCCGGGCATGAGATCATCACCGTCCTCAACCGGTCCCCCCTGCCGCAGGACCTGAAGGCATCGGTGGCTGCATCCCCCGCCGAGGTGGCGCGGACGTCCGAGATCGTCATCACCATGCTGCCCGACACGCCCGACGTCGAGCGCGTCCTGTTCGGCCAGAACGGGGTGCTCGACGGAATTTCGGCCGGCAAGCTGGTCATCGACATGAGCTCGATCAGCCCGATCGCCACGGCGGGATTCGCCGAGAAGATAAGGCAGGCAGGCGCAGGCTATCTCGATGCGCCGGTCTCGGGCGGCGAGGTCGGCGCCAAGGCGGCGAGCCTCACCATCATGGTCGGTGGCCAGGCCGCCGAGTTCGAGCGCGCGCTGCCGATCTTCGAGAAGCTCGGCAAGAACATCACCCTGATCGGCGAAGACAACGGCGCCGGCCAGACCTGCAAGATCGCCAACCAGATCATCGTCGCGCTCAACATCGAAGCCGTTGCCGAAGCGCTTGTTTTTGCAAGCAAAGCGGGCTGCGATCCGGCCAAGGTGCGCTCCGCGCTGATGGGCGGCTTCGCCTCCTCGCGCGTGCTCGACGTGCACGGCGAACGCATGATCGCCCGCACCTTCGCGCCGGGTTTCCGCATCCGGCTGCATCAGAAGGATCTCAATCTCGCGCTGGAAAGCGCCCGCGCGCTCGGCGTTGCCCTGCCGGGCACGGCAACGGCGCAACAGCTGATGAATGCCTGTTCGGCCCGCCCAGGCGGCGCGGAAGGCGACCACTCCTCGCTCGTTCGGGCTCTCGAAATCCTGAGCGACCACGAACTGACAAACGGAAAGGAATAGACCGATGCGCGGAACCGGCAAGGCCGACGTCTTCGTCATGCTGGCCCATCCCGTGGGCCATGCGAAGAGCCCCGGTATTTTCAACGAAATCTTCGAGCAGAAGGGGCTCGACAGCCTGATGGTGCCGCTGAGCTGTCGTCCGGAGGATTTCGACACCTTCTGGGCCGGCCTCACCGCGGCAGAGAACATAAGGGGCGTGATCATCTCGGTGCCCTACAAGGTCCCGGTCTTCCACAAATGCGCGGCGGCCCATGAGCGCGCTTCGCGCGTGCAGAGCGCCAACTCGGTGCGCCGGCAGGCGGACGGCACCTGGTATGCCGACAATTTCGACGGCGTCGGCTTCATCGAGGGGCTGAAGGCGGGCGGACATCAAATCGCGGGTAAGCGCATCCTCCAGGTCGGCGCCGGCGGCGCTGGCGCCTCGCTAACTTACTGCCTTGCCGAGGAGGGCGCGGCGGAAATCCGTCTGGCCGATATCGATCGGGAGCGTGCGCAAAAGCTCGCTTCGCTGGTCAGCAGGACCTTCCCCAGCTGCCGCATCGAGGTCGCGGATCCCGATCCGTCCGGCATGGATATGGCGATCAACGCCACGCCGTCCGGGCTGAAGGCGACCGATCCGCTGCCGATGGACGTGAGCAAGCTGACCCCGGAGATGACCGTGGTCGACATCATCATGGAGCCGGCCGAGACGGCCCTGCTCAAGGCGGCGAAAGAGATCGGCTGCCGCATCCAGCCCGGGCGTCCGATGATGGATTTCCAGGTCGAGGCGATGGCCGAATTCTTCGAAATCGAGCGGAAGGATCGCCGCAATGGCTGATGCAAAGACCGCTGTCGTCATCGGCGGCACGTCCGGCATTGGCCGCGCGATCGCCGAGCGCTTCGCCAAGGACGGCTATCGGGCGGTCGTCGCCGGCCGCGATGCTGTTCGGGGCAAGGAGGCGGCCGGCGCCTGCGAGAGCGCCGGCGCGCCCCGCGCCCTCTTCGTGCGGACCGATGTCGCCGACCCATCTTCGGTCGAGGTCCTGGCCGCGCAAGCCGTAGACGCATTCGGCACGCCGCATGTCGTGGTCAACTGCGCCGGCATCCTGCAGAGCGGCAAGCATGTGCTCGACCAGGATCTCGAAGAAGACGAGCGGATGTGGCGCATCAACTATCGCGGCACGTTGCTCGGTTGCCAGGTGTTCGGCCGGCTGATGTCGGCCGCCGGGCGCGGCGCCATCCTCAATGTCGGCTCGCTCGCCTCTTTCGCGCCGCTCTCGCTCCCGGCCTACACGCCCGGGAAGCATGCGGTGTTGGCGCTGACGCAGATGCTGGCCGCCGAGCTCGGCCCGCATGGCGTTCGCGTCAATGCCGTGGCGCCGGGTTACACGCTGTCAGATGGGCTGAAAGCGAAGATTGCAAAGGGCGAGCGCAACCCCGAAGCCATCCAGGCCACCACCGCGCTGCGCCGCTTCGTCGAGCCGCGCGACGTCGCCGAGGCGGCCTTGTTCCTCTGCTCCGATCGTGCCGCGTCGATCACCGGCGTCACGCTTCCGGTCGACGCCGGCTGGCTCGTCCAGGCGCCCTACGCGCAATATTTGCAAGGCAATCCCATCCGGCAGACGCCGGCAATCTGAGAGAGAACCAGTGAGCGACATCCAGCGCTTCGACTTCGACACCCGCATCCATCACGGCGTCATCCATAACGGCACGCTCTACCTCACCGGCCAGGTCGCTCGGCCCGGCCAGTCGGCGGCCGACCAGATGCGCGAGGTGCTCGGCAAGATCGACGCATTGCTCGCCAAGGCAGGCACAGACAAAACCCGCATCCTCCACGTCCAGATGTGGCTGGATGACGTGCGCGATTTCGACGAAGTGAACACGGTCTGGGATGCCTGGATGCCGAAGGAGCATGCGCCGGCGCGGTCTTCCGGCGAAGGGCGTATGGCCAAGCCGGGAATGCTGGTCGAGCTGATCGTCACCGCGGCGGTTTGAATGACCCCGCCGGTTCGGGCATCATCCCGAATCTGAACTTGAACGAAAGGACCTAAATGACGAAGCGCAAGCCACTTTCCACCGTCGTGGCGGAGAGCCTGGCCGAAAAAATCCGCTCCGGACAGTTGCAGCCCGGCGCGCAATTGCCGACCGAGGCGGAGCTTTGCGCCGAATACGATGTCAGCCGCACCGTCGTGCGCGAGGCGGTGGCGCGCCTGCGTTCCGAGGGCATGGTGGTGCCCCAGCAGGGACGCGGCATGTTCGTCAGCGAGACGCCGACCCCGCGCAATTTCTCGATCCCGGACGAGGCTCTCCGGACCTTGCCGGAAACCATCGCCCTGCTCGAACTCAGGCTGAGCGTCGAGGTGGAATCCGCCGGGCTCTGCGCGGAGCGGCGGACCGACCAGGAAGCGAGCGACATCCGTTCGATGATGGAGCAAATCGACGCCCAGCAGGCCGATCCGGCCGCAGTCCAGATCCACTACGACTATGATTTCCATCTCGCGATCGCCAGGGCCGCGCGCAATGAATTCATCCACGGCTTCCTGAGTTATCTCGGCCCGATGATCGTGCCGCGATTCCAGCTCGGCTACGTGGTCGAGCCGGCTCTGAAGGACAGTTACTACGCGCGCATCCACAGCGAGCACAAAGCGATCGTCGATGCCATCGAAAGGCAGGATGGAGGCAAGGCCCGCCAAGCCATGCGCAAGCATCTGCAGAACAGCCTGGGACGCGTTCGCGCGCTGGCGAAAGCCTCGGGCATTGAGGCAACCGAAGCGGAACAGAAGGCCGCCGCGGCCTCGCTTTTCACCGACCTAAAAAAACCCCTGCCTGCGGCCGGATAGTTTCGCCGACTGCTGCCTCCCTCGCCGCGCGCCCCGGCCGGTCGTTTGCGAAAGCCGCGTTTTGTCCCGATTGACAGCCAGTAACCCGTGCTCGCGCGCGGAAAACATTGTTTTCCTTGGGCTGGCTGCGTTTGCCGCCGCACAGGCACGTTGGAACATTCCAGCCGGCGGAAGGGCTTTCGAAAGTTTATCTTTCCTTTTTGCTGGTTTTCTTGGTTTCGCGGCGACAGCCCGCGCCGCAGACTGAAATCCAGGCAAACGGGGAAGCCGCAAATGGGGAAGCCCAAGTGACGACAGCCTTCATCACAGGAGCGACGAGCGGCATAGGACGGGCGATGGCGATCGCTTTGAGCGACGCCGGTTACGACGTCTATGCGGTCGGCCGCAGCCAGGCCGCGCTGAAGGAGCTTCAGGCCGAGCGTCCGGGCATCGTCCCCATCGCCGTCGACGTCACCGACCGCGAGGCGCTGGAATCGGTGCTGTCCGATCTCACCATCGATGTGCTGATCAACAATGCCGGCATCATGCCGCCGCTCGGCAACTTCGCCGACATGAAGATCGCCGACATCGACGCAACGCTCGAGGTGAACCTCAGCGCCGCGATCCTGCTCACCCGCCTCGTCGTGCCGCAGATGCGCGAGCGGCAGTCGGGGCACATCTTGTTCACCGGCTCCGTCGCGGGCCACGCCGCATTCTCCAACATCGCCGTCTATGCGGCCACCAAGGCGGCAATCTCCGGCTTTGCCGGCGCGCTGCGCGCCGACCTCTCCCCATCCGGCGTGCGCGTCACCGAGATCGTGGCCGGCCGCGTCGAGACGCAGCTTTACCAAGACATCCTAGACGCCAAGGCACGCGCCGCCATGTACGCCAGCAAGGTGGTGCAGCCCGATGACGTGGCCAGGATGGTCGTCGCGGTGCTCGCGCTGCCGGCATGGGCCGACGTCACCCGTTTCGACATCATGCCGACCTGGCCCACCTCGCCGAGCGGCACAAAGTAGGGAAAACTGGAATGAAGGATCTTTCCGTTCTGATCGTTGGTGGCGGCGCCGGCCTTGGCGCCCTCCTGGCCAAGATGGCTGTCGAGGCCGGCGCGGCAAAGATCGGCATCATCGACATCAACCAGCAGGCGGCGGAGAGCGCGCTCGAGCCGGGGAAGGCCAAGGGCCTGCCGACGGCGGCGGCCGCGTGCGACATCCAGATAGGCCCGCAGTGTCACGCCGCCTTCGATGCCATCGCAAGCCAGCTCGGACGCGTCGACACGCTGATCAATTGCGCCGCCATCTATCCGCGCCGGCCGCTGCTCGAGATCACCGATGCCGAATGGGATGCCTCGAACGGCATCAACATCAAGGGCACCTACCACATGATGGTGGCGGCAGTCCGCCACATGCAGGCACAGGAGCCGAAGGATCACGTGCGTGGGCGGATCGTGAATCTGACCTCCGTCGACGCCTTCAAGGCGCATCCGCAGAACGCCCACTATGCGGCGACGAAGGCGGCCGTCGTCAGCCTGACGCGGTCCTTCGCGCATCACGTCGCCAAGGACGGCATCCTGGTGAACTCCGTGGCGCCGGCCGGCATGGCTACCGAGAAGGCCAAGGCCCTCGGCTTCCTCGAGGAACTGGCCAAGGCAAGTCCGCTCGGCCGTGGCGCCGAGCCGACCGAGATCGCCGAATGGGTGCTGATGACCGGCGGCCCGAAGAACACCTACATGACCGGTGAAAATGTAATCGTTTCAGGCGGTTACATCTACGCTTAGAATCATTTCGGCAGCCGGAGGCTGTTGAGCTTGAGCAGTGCATGACCAACGGGGTCTCGAACGAAAGGAGGCGGACTTACGATGAGCGGCAAGCTTCGCCTTCCTTCGCTCAATGCGCTTCGCGTCTTCCACGCCGTCGCGCAGCACAAGAGCTTCCGGCAGGCGGCCGACGAGCTTCTGGTCACGCCGCAGGCCGTCGGCCAGCAGATCAAGCTGCTGGAAGACACGCTTCAGGTGACGCTGTTCGAGCGCAAGGGCCGGTCGATCGAACTGACGGAGTCGGCGATCCTGCTCTCGCACTACGTCAAGGCCGGCTTCGACGAGTTTTCCGAAGGCGTTCGCCGCGTCACCAAGTCGAACTACCGCGATCGCATCAACCTCAATGCGAGCCCGTATTTCGCCACGCATTACCTGTTGCCGAGGCTTTCTCTGTTCCGCGAGATCCTGCCGGGCGCCGACCTGCGCCTGACGACGATGGTCGACCTGCCCGACTTCGGTCGCGACGACATCGATATGACGGTGCAATGGGGCTATGGCAACTGGCCGGAATACGAGACCACGCTGCTTGTGCCGGATCCGAAGATCATCTGCTGCACGCCGGCGATCGGCGAGAAGATCAAGTCGGCGCAGGACCTGACGAAGTTCACGCTGCTCGACACCGTCAAATCGAAGCGCCTGTGGCCGGACATCTTGCGGCACCTCGGCGTCGAGCTGACCGACGGCGACCGCAGCGTCAGCTTCGACGACGCGGCGACGATGCGCCGGGCGACCTTGCAAGGCATCGGTGTCGGCCTGGTCTCCGTCATCGACGCCGAGGAGGATTTCCGCTCCGGCGCGCTGGTTGCGCCGATCGGCCGTGACGCTATCGCCGACATGCGGCCGGAGGAAGTCCCCGGCTTCTACCTCGTCGTTCCGCGCGGGCATCTGCGCGTCAAGGCGGTGGCAGCGCTGCATCGATGGCTGGCCCAGGAGGACTGGCGCAGCGACCTCAAGATTTCCTTGCCGAAACCGACCCCGCTTTCCGACTGAAAAGCGGCTTCGAGACCGGGCTCCGAAGCGATCTTGCGGGGCTCCAACAACAAGAAACGGAACAACCTCAACAGTGGAGACAATCGACATGAAAATGATCAAATGGGGGGCCGCCGCCATGGCCCTTGGCCTCGTGCATTTGGCAGCGCCGGCTGAAGCCGCCGGCGGCAAGACGCTCGAAGCTGTCAAGGCGCGCGGCGTGCTCAACTGCACCGGCCATGACGGCTCCTATCTCGGCTTTGCGGAGGTGGACGACAAGGGCAACTGGAAGGGCATGGACATCGACCTTTGCAAGGCGGTGGCGACCGCCGTGTTCGGCGACCCGGCGAAGCTGAAGATCGTTCCGATCAGCTGGGCGCAGCGCTGGCCGTCGCTCCAGTCGGGCGACGTCGATATCATCATCAAGGCTTCGGGCGGCACGCTCAGCCGTGACACCGAGCTCGGCCTGCAATTCTCCATGTCCTATTACCTCGGCACGACCAAGGTGATGGCGCACAAGGAACTCAATCTGAAGTCGCTGAAGGACGCCGATGGCGGCACGATCTGCATCCCGGCCGGGACTTCGCAGGAGCAACAGGTCGCCGCCTATGCGCAGAAGATCGGCATCAAGCTCGAGCCGGTGCTGATCGAGAAGACAGAGGAGCTGGAACAGGCCTATTTCTCGGGGCGCTGTGACCTCTATGCCCAGTGGGGTCCGGTTCTCGCAATCGCCCGCGCGGCAAAGGGCAAGGTCGACGACCATGTGATCCTGCCTGACGTACTCGCGGTCGAGCCCGAAGTGATGATCATGCGGCAGGGCGACGACAATTGGGTCGACGTCGCCAACTGGACGCTGACCGCCCTGATCTTCGCCGAGCAGGAAGGCATCACCTCCAAGAATGTCGACGAGATCAAGGCCAAGCCCACCTCGCCTCAGGTGGCGAAATTCCTCGGCGTCACGCCGGGCATGGGCAAGGGTCTCGGGCTTTCAGACGACTGGGCCTACAACGTGATCAAGAAGGTCGGCAATTACGGCGAGATCTTCGAGCGCGACCTCGGCAAGGATTCGCCCTACAAGATGGATCGCGAGCTGACCAATCTGTGGAACAAGGGCGGCGTCCTGTTCCCGCTGGTGATCGACTGATCCGCGTCTGAACCTGTCCCGCTTGGGCTCCGTCCGGCTTCGGCCGGACGGAGCCGGCAGCTATTCGAGAAAGATCGGTCGATGGTCAGCCTGCTGAGAAATCAGAAGGTCCGCAACGCGCTGTTACAGATCCTCTATGTCGGCTCGCTCGCGGCGCTGGTGCTTGCCGGCGTCGTGATCGCGCGGCGGAATCTGGCCGAGCAAGGGATCACCTCCGGTTTCGACTTCCTCTACAAGTCGACGGGCTGGGACGTGAACTTCTCGCTGCTGCCGGCCACGGCCAACGATCCCTATTGGTGGTTCTTCCTCATCGGTATCATCAACACGCTGTTCCTGGGCGGCGTCGGGCTGTTGCTGGCGACGATCGTCGGCACGATCGTCGGCCTGGCGCGGACGTCCTCGAACGAGCTGGCGCGGCTGCTAGGCCGCACCTATGTCGACATCTTCCGCAACATCCCGCTGATCCTCCAGGTCTTCTTCTGGTACGCTCTGATCACGCATTTGCCGACGCCGCGCGCCGCGCATGAAGCATGGGGCATGCTGCTCACCAGCCGCGGCCTTTACGTGCCGGTTCCGAATGTCGGCGGCGTCGCGATGGCGATGGCCGCCTTGGCCGTGATCGCCGCCATCGCGCTGTCGGTCTGGCTCGGCCGCACATCGCGTCTCAGCCAACCGCTCGGCGAACGTTCGGCCATCCAGCTCGCCGGCGCAGCGGTGGCGCTCGCCTGCGCGGTTGTCATCCTGATGATCGGCCGGTTGCCCGATGCGCCGCTGCTCGACTTCCCTGCCCTGCAAGGCCTCAACCTCAAGGGCGGGCTGCGCATTCCGCCGGAGTTTTCCGCCCTGGCCATCGCCATTGCCATCTATGGCGGCTCCTACATCGCCGAGATCGTGCGCGGCGGCTTCAAGGCCGTCGGCAGGGGCCAGATGGAGGCGGCGCTCTCGCTGGGCTTGAGCCCCTGGCGCGTGTTCACGCTGGTGCGGCTGCCGCTGGCGCTGCGCGCCATGCTGCCGATCCTGGCCAACCAGTATGTCTCACTGATGAGGGCGACGACGATGGGCATCGCCGTCGGCTTCACCGACTTCTTCATGATCGTGGCACTGACCATCAACCATTCCGGCCAGACACTGGAAGCGATCGGCATCCTGATGGCGGGCTTCCTCGCCATCAATCTCAGCCTTGCCGCGATCTTCAACCGCATCAACAAAGCCATTGCCCTGAAGGGCAATCAACTGAGGGGGTGAGAGATGGAGATGGTCGTTGTCGCCCCCCCTGCCCCGGGAAAGATCGAGGACCTGAAGCGCCGCTTCTTCGCGACGCCGCTTCAAGCGCTGCTGTCGCTGATATCCCTAGCGATCATGGCTTTCATCGCCTGGAAGCTGCTCGACTGGGCGATCTTCTCGGCCGTGTTCACGACGAGCGGCGGACCCGAGGCCTGCCAGGCGGCGGCCGGCGCCTGCTGGTCGGTCATCGCGGCAAGGTGGCGCATCATCCTCTTCGGCCTCTATCCCTTCGAGGAGCAATGGCGCTCCGCGCTTGCCTGCGTCAGCGTCGTGGCGATGACGGTGCTGAGCTGTATCCCGGCTTTCTGGACGGGCCGCCGCATCGCGCTCGTCTGGGGAACGG
>JAFKFE010000568.1 GCA_017308345.1 Alphaproteobacteria bacterium
GGGCGGCAGGCATCCGCTCCGACAGCGACTTTCAGTCGACGTAACCCCCACATCGATAGTCGCGTCCCACCGCGATGAAGGTCTCTCAACGGAAGGCTTCGCCGCCCGGAAACCTTAGAGTCGGATGATTTCGGGTCTAATCGACCTGAAATCTGAATCCGGCTCTAAATCAAAGACATAGAGCATGATGTCATCCGAAAGCCGCTCCACACTTTTCGGCATCATGCGCTAGTGTACACGTTTTTGTTACCTGCTGGAAGTTCAGCATCATGAGCACGCCCGAACCCTTCAAGGAAGTGCCGCATCGCGGGCTGATCACGGTCGCGCTGATGCTGGCGACGATCATGCAGGCGCTCGACACCACCATCGCCAATGTCGCGTTGCCGACCATGACCGGCGACCTCGGCGCGTCGCCCGACAACATCAACTGGGTGCTGACCTCCTATATCGTCGCCGCTGCGATCATGACGCCTGTCACCGGCTGGCTCGCGGACCGGCTCGGCCGCAAGGAACTGTTCCTCGCCTCCGTCGTCGGCTTCACGATTTTCTCCATGCTCTGCGGCCTTGCCTGGAGCCTGGAGACGATGGTGCTCTTCCGCCTGCTGCAGGGCGTGTTCGGCGCGGCGATCGTGCCGCTGTCGCAGACCTTCCTGCTCGACATCAACCCCAAGGAGCGCCATGGCCAGGCGATGGCGATCTGGGGCGCCGGCATCATGCTTGGGCCGATCCTGGGGCCGACGCTCGGCGGCTGGCTGACGGAGAACTTCAACTGGCGCTGGGTGTTCTTCATCAACCTGCCGGTCGGCATCCTGGCCTTCCTCGGCATGGCCGCGTACCTGCCGGTCGTCGCCAAGCGCGTGCGCGGCTTCGATTTCTTCGGCTTCGCCATGCTTTCGCTCGGCGTCGGCGCGCTGCAGCTTCTGCTCGACCGCGGCGGCGAGGTCGACTGGTTCAACTCGGCCGAGATTTGGATCGAGCTCGCTCTGTCGCTCACCGGCTTCTGGGTGTTCATCATCCACACGGTGACGGCCGAACATCCCTTCATCGATCCAAAAATCTTCCTCGACCGCAATTTCGTGACCGGGCTGGGCTTCATCTTCGTCATGGGCGTGCTGATCCTGGCCTCCATGTCGCTGCTGCCGCCGATGCTGGCCAACATCTTCGGCTATCCGACCGTCACCATCGGCGTCGTGCTGGGGCCGCGCGGCATCGGCACGATGATTTCGATGCTGGTCGTCGGCCGCATCATGCACCGGATCGATGCGCGGATACTCGTCGCCATCGGTTTCCTGCTCACCGCGCAGTCGCTCTACACCATGGCGAGCTTCACGCCGCAGATGGACAACTGGCTGATCATCACCTCGGGCGTCGTCCAGGGTCTCGGCATGGGCATGGTGTTCGTGCCGCTGTCGGCGGTCGCCTTCGCCACGCTCGACGCGCGTTACCGCACCGACGCCACCTCGCTGTTCAGCCTGGTGCGCAATCTGGGCTCCTCGATCGGCGTCTCGGTGGTCGCGGCGCTGATGGTGCGCAACACCCAGATCAACCACACCGAGCTCTCGGCCTTCATCAACCCGTACAACCCGAACCTGTGGGCCGCGTCTCCGGCGGCGGCCGCCGGCGATCCCGCGGCGCTTTCGCAGGTCGACCGCGCGGTCAATGCCCAGGCGATGATGATCTCCTACATCAACGACTTCAAAATCCTGATGGTGATGACGCTGGTCGCGATCCCGTTCGTCATCCTGCTGCGCAAGCCCAAGGCGGCGCCGGCGGGCGGCGCGCCGGCGGCCCACATGGACTAGGACCGCCACGCCGGTTGGTCCTAGATCACGGCCGGGACAGATTGCATCGTTCCACCATTGAGCGGTTGGATGAACGCGATGCAGAACCCGGCATTTCCCGTATTCGATCTCGGACAATTC
>JAFKFE010000569.1 GCA_017308345.1 Alphaproteobacteria bacterium
TGGTCGCCGGAGCCGGGAAAGGACGCGGAACGATGTCGCCAAGCATTGGGAGTCCGCAATCAAGCTGGTCGCTTCGCTAGAAGAGGAAGGCGCGGCGGAGCACCGTGGCGATGTGCCGGTTTTCTGACGCGCCACCTCACCATTTGTCGCCCGCAGCCCGACCTTGACGATTAGGACGAAACCGCACGGCGCAAGTCATTGCACGCTGTGGCCCTACGACATGAACTTGATGCTTTCCTTCGCCGTCCGAAGGACTCTCATGGCAGGTCGATCCACCATTTGGAAAGCGACCGCAATGGCAGAGGAAACCAGGACTGGCCCAGAGGCTTTGGTGCCGGCGAACGACAACGGTGACCTCGCCACCCCCGGGGGTCGCTCCGAACTCATGCCGGCGGCCAGGCTGGACCGGGTGGTGCTGGATATCGCTCGGTTGATCGGCCGTCAATTGGCGCGGGAGGCGTTCGAGGCGGGGGTGGCGGCCAACGACAATCGGCCGGGCCGCCAAGAGGGAGAGGGCAGGGGGCAGGATGGTAAGCCCCTTGGGAACAGGAGAGAGGATTTGCCACCATGACCCGTGTCGCGCTCTATGCCCGCTATTCCTCCGACAGCCAACGAGATGCCTCCATTGAGGACCAGTTGAGGCTGTGCCGCGAGCAAGCGGCGCGTGACGGCTGCAGCGTGGCGGGAACCTATGAGGATGCGGCGATCTCCGGTGCCAGCACCGTGCTGCGGCCAGGCATCCAGCAATTGGTGCGCGATGCCCAGCGCGGCCGCTTCGAGGTGGTGCTTGCCGAGGCCCTCGATCGCATCAGCCGCGACCAGGCCGACGTCGCTACTCTCTTCAAGCATCTCAAGTTCGCCGGCGTTGCCATCGTGACCTTGGCCGAGGGCGAGATCAGCGAACTCCATGTCGGCCTCAAGGGCACGATGAATGCTCTGTTCCTCAAGGACCTCGCGCTGAAGACCCATCGTGGCCTGCGGGGGAGGGTGGAGAAAGGCAAAGCCGGAGGAGGGCTGTGCTACGGCTACCGGGTGGTGAAGAAACTCGATGCTGAAGGCGACCCTGTTCGCGGCGATCGCGAGATTGTGCCGGACGAAGCGACCATCGTGCGCCGCATCTTCCGCGAATTCGCGGCCGGCAAGAGCCCGAAGGCGATCGCCGTCGACCTCAACAAGGAGGGCGTTCGTGGTCCCCTCGGCCGACATTGGGGCGATACCAGTGTGCGCGGGCATTTGATCCGGGGGACCGGCGTCATCAACAACGAGCTCTACACCGGTGTGCTGGTTTGGAACCGGCTGCACTTCGTCAAGGATCCTGCCACAGGCAAGCGCGTGTCGCGGGCCAATCCGCCAGCCAAATGGGTTCGCACCGAGGTGCCGCATCTAAGGATCGTCGAGGACGAATTGTGGCAGGCCGTGAAGGAGAGACAGAAATCCATCGCCAGCCAGTTCGAGGTGGTGGCCATCGCCACGCGCGCGGCCCGGGCGAGGAAGCTGCACACCATGAAGCGGCCGGTCTCCCTCCTTTCCGGCTTGCTCACCTGCGGCTGCTGCGGCGGACGCTACGGCCTGTTCACGCGAGAGCGCTATGCCTGCCTGAACCACCAGCGTCGGGGTATCTGCGACAATGGCCGCACCATCACTCGTCAGAAGATCGAGCAGCGCGTCCTCGCCGGCCTGAAGGAAAGGCTGGTTTCGGCCGATACTGTTGCCGAGGCGATCAGAGCCTATGCCCAGGAGACCAACCGCCTCAACCAGGAGCGTCGCGCGCAAGGCGAACAGGACCGCAAGGCACTCGACAACATCGGGCGCGCAATCGCCGGCATCATGGCCGCGATCGAGGATGGCCTGTACCAGCCTTCGATGAAAGCGAGAATGGAAGACCTGGAGAGGCAGAAGGCGGAGATCACCGCGCGTCT
>JAFKFE010000570.1 GCA_017308345.1 Alphaproteobacteria bacterium
GGCAGCGGTGCAGGCCGCGCACCGGGCCTTCGAGACCGGCCCATGGCCGCGCATGAGGGCATCGGAACGGGCCGCGGTGCTGCTCAAGGCGGCCGACCTGATCGAGACCCGGCTGGAAGAGATCGCCCGCCTCGACGCCCTGGAATCCGGCAAGCCGATCGCCCAGGCGCGCGGCGAGATCGGCGGCGCCGTCGACATCTGGCGTTATGCCGCCTCGCTCGCCCGCACGCTGCATGGCGAAAGCTACGCCAATCTCGGCGACGATATGCTGGGTGTCGTGCTGCGCGAGCCGATTGGCGTCGTCTCGATCATCACGCCGTGGAACTTTCCCTTCCTGATCGTCAGCCAGAAGCTGCCCTTCGCGCTCGCCGCCGGCTGCACGGCGGTGGTCAAGCCCAGCGAGATGACGTCCGCCTCGACCTTCGTGCTCGGCGACATCCTGCTCGAAGCCGGATTGCCGGCCGGCGTCGTCAACATCCTCGCCGGCTTCGGCGCCGATGTCGGCGCGCCGATGGTCAGCCACCCGCTGGTCGAGATGGTGTCCTTCACCGGCTCGACCCGCGTCGGCAAGATGACCATGGCCACGGCATCCAATTCGCTGAAGAAGGTCTCGATGGAGCTCGGCGGCAAGAATGGCCAGATCGTCTTCCCCGACGCCGACCTCGAAGCGGCGGCGGACGCCGCGGTGTTCGGCGGCTTCTTCAACGCCGGCGAATGCTGCAATGCGGGCAGCCGCCTGATCGTGCACGAGGCGATTGCCGACGACTTCCTCAACGCGATCAAGGCGCTGTCCCGGAAGGTCCGCGTCGGCGATCCGCTCGACGACCGCACCAAGGTCGGCGCGATGATCTCAGCCGACCATATGGAAAAGGTAGCCGGCTATGTAAAGGCGGCAAAAACCGACGGCGGCAACGTTTTCGCCGGCGGCGCCCGGCTTGCATCCAATGCCGGCCAATATCTCGATCCGACCATTGTCCGTAACGTTACAGAGGATATGGCGATCGCTCGCGAGGAAGTGTTCGGGCCGGTGCTGTCCGTGCTCACTTTTGAAACGATTGAAAAGGCATTGCACATTGCCAACAACACGCCCTATGGTCTGTCCGCAGGGGTGTGGAGCGCCAGCATCGACACCTGCATGTCGGTGGCGCGCGGTGTGCGTTCGGGGACGGTTTGGGTGAACACGTTCATGGAAGGTTACCCCGAGCTGCCCTTCGGGGGCTACAAGCAGTCCGGTCTGGGACGCGAACTCGGCAAACGCGCCGTCGAGGATTATACCGAGGAGAAGACTATCCAGTTTCATCGCGGCCAGCGCACCGGGTGGTGGGTCGGCTGAGTTGGGAGACCCCGGCGGACACCCGCCGGTCATGTGTATGCAACAAGGGAGGTAGTACATGTTGCGCAAACTGCTTATCGGAACGGCTCTTGCGACGAGCTTTGCGTTCTCGGCGCATGCCGCGGACGTCAAGGAAGTGCAGATGCTGCATTGGTGGACGTCGGGCGGCGAAGCGGCTGCTCTGAACGTGCTGAAGCAGGATCTGGCCAAGGAAGGCTATGCCTGGAAGGACGTGCCCGTGGCCGGCGGCGGCGGCGATGCCGCCATGACCGCGCTGAAGGCGATGGTCGCGGCCGGCAACTATCCGACCGCCTCGCAGATGCTCGGCTACACCGTGCTCGACTATGCCGCCGCCGGCGTCATGGGCGACCTGACCGAGACCGCCAAGAAGGAAGGCTGGGACAAGTCGGTTCCGGCCGCGCTGCAGAAGTTCTCCGTCTATGACGGCAAGTGGGTGGCCGCTCCGGTCAACGTCCACTCCGTCAACTGGCTGTGGATCAACAAGGCGGTGATGGACAAGATCGGCGGCACCGAGCCGAAGACCTTCGTCGACTTCGTGGCCTTGCTCGACAAGGCCAAGGCCGCC
>JAFKFE010000571.1 GCA_017308345.1 Alphaproteobacteria bacterium
GCTGGTCTTTGCCGGCATGTCTCCCGACGGCGTGCTGCCGGAGACGGTCGAATATCCGGATCATCCCTGGTTCATCGGGGTGCAATATCACCCCGAACTGAAGAGCCGCCCGCTCGACCCGCATCCGCTGTTCGCGAGCTTCATCTCGGCCGCCGTCGATCAGTCGCGGCTGGTTTAGCCCCGGCTTCGGGCCAGGGCCATGCAAACCTATGTCGCGCTGCTCTACAGCATCACTCTGGGCGAGGGGCGGCGCGTGGTCATGGCCGATCTCAGGGCGATGGCCGAGGCGCTGGGCCTGAAGAATGCCCGCACGCTGGCGGCTACCGGCAATCTGGTGTTCGAGGCGCGGGCAGGCGAGATTTCGAAGCTCGAGCAACGGCTGGAAAAGGCTTTCGAGAAGACTTTCGGTCGCCATGTCGACATCATCGTGCGCGGCGCCGAGGGCTGGCTGAGGCTTGCCGCCGGCAATCCATTCCCGGCAGAATCGGCCGACGCGGCCGCTCAGGTCGCGGTGCGCGTGATGCGTGAGGCGGCGCCCAAGGATGCCGTCGAAGCGCTCCAGGTCCATGCCGCCGGCGACGAGAAAGTGCTTTGGGTCGACGGTGATATCTGGCTTGTCTTCTCGCGCGAGCGGCCAAGTTCGCGGCTGCTCGCCGCCGCCAATCACAAGCGTTTCGGCGTCGGGACGTCGCGCAACTGGAACACGGTGCGCCGTCTTGCCGAGATGGTAGGGCAGTAGGCAGTAGGCAGTAGGCAGTAGGCAGTAGGCAGTAGGCAGTAGGCAGTAGGGGAGAGCCCTCTATTGCCTACTGCCTGATTCCTACTGCCTCACTTTCACGCTTTCGCCACTTTGGCACCCGCGCCAAGCGCCATGGTGCGCAGCACGTAGTAGACCGCGCCGGCGATCGCCACGCCGAAGAACCAGCCATAGACACCCCACCAGGACGGCAGCAAGTTGGTGAAGTTGGGCAGGATCGAGGAGAAGATCGCGCCGATGCCGGCGGCGATGAAGGCATTGACATGCCAGCCGCCCTGGAAGCGGAATTCGCCGTTCTCGCGATAGAGCGCTTCGACATCGACCTCGCTTTTGCGGATCAGGTAGTAGTCCACCATCATCACGCCGAAGATCGGTCCCATCGTCGCGCCGATAATGCCGACGAAATGCGCGGCGCTGCCCTCCCACGGCGCGAACGGATACAGCACCAGCGCAATCAGCGCCGCGATATAGCCGCCCTTCTTGAAATCGATCTGGCGCGGGAAGACGTTGGAGAAGTCGAAAGCCGGCGAAACGAAATTCGCCACCACGTTGATGCCCAGCGTCGCCACCGCGAAGGTGAGCGCCGCCAGGGCCGCCAGGAACCAGCTGTCGAACTTGGCCGAGATCTGGTCGGGGTGGAGCAGCACTTCATGGTAGACGTCGTAGGCGGCGATCGTCGTCACACCGGCGACCAGCGAGAACAGGATCAGGTTGACCGGCAGGCCCCAGATGTTGCCCTTGCGCAGCGCCGCCTTGTCCGGCGCGTAGCGGGCGAAGTCGCAGAAGTTGAGATAGAGGGCAGAGAAATAGGTGACCCAGATCGCCGCGACGCCGAAGAGCGCGGTCCATGATCCCGGATCGCCCGGGATGCCGGCGTCGGCGGTCTTTTCGCGCAGCACGTCCATTGGGATGTCGCTGGTGAAGGCGAAGCTGCCGGACTTCACGCAGAGATAGATGGCAAGGAGCAGCATCATCACCCATACAGCGGGGCCGGCCCAGTCCTGGAAGCGGCGCACGGTCTCCATGCCCTTCTGGATGATGAGCAACTGCAGCGCCCAGATGACGACGAAGCAGATCACCTCCAGGGTGGAATGGCCGAGCATATGCGATCTCTTGTTGAACTCGTCGAACCATTGCAGGCGCGTCAGCAACGCCAC
>JAFKFE010000572.1 GCA_017308345.1 Alphaproteobacteria bacterium
TCGGCGGCGTGTTCGAGCATTCGCCGTGGATCGCCGAGCGCGCCTGCGAATTGGAGCTCGGGCCGGCGCATGACAGTGCCGGCGGCCTGCACAACGCGCTCTGCCGCGTCTTCCGCGCGGCGACGGAAGCCGAGCGGCTTTCCGTGCTCAACGCCCATCCGGACCTCGCCGGCAAGCTCGCCAAGGCCAGGCGCCTGACGCCGGAATCGGCCAGGGAGCAGGCCTCCGCCGGGCTCGACGCGCTGACCGACAAGGAGCGCGAGCTGTTCTCTAAACTCAACGCCGCCTATGTCACCACCTTCGGCTTCCCCTTCATCATCGCGGTCAAGGGCAAGACCAAGGACGAAATCCTGGCGGAGTTCGAGGCGCGGATCGGCAACAGCCGCGGCACCGAGTTCGAAACCGCCTGCGGACAGGTCGAGCGCATCGCGCTGCTTCGGCTGAGAGACATGCTCCCGCAGTAACGCCAGGGATTCCCATGGATATGATCAAGACGTCCGAGCGAACCTATTATGCGCCGCATGGCGGCCATCCCGGCCAGAACGAGCTTTTGACCGGACGGGCCGTGTTCACCGAGGCCTATGCGATCATCCCCAGGGGCGTGATGCAAGACATCGTCACCAGTCCGCTGCCGTTCTGGGACAAGACCAGGGCCTGGATCATCGCCAGGCCGCTCTCCGGCTTCGCCGAAACGTTTTCACAATACATCGTCGAGGTTCTGCCCGGCGGCGGCAGCGACCGGCCCGAGCTCGACGCCGGCGCGGAGGGCGCGCTGTTCGTCGTCGAGGGCGAGCTCACCGTCTCGCTTGCCGGCAGGAAACATGTGCTCGCCCCCGGCGGCTTCGCCTTCCTGCCGCCATCCAGCGGCTGGACGGCGCGCAACGAGAGCGGCACCGCTGCCCGCTTCCACTGGATCCGCAAGGCCTATGAGGGCGTCGACGGCATCGACATCCCGGAAGCCTTGTTCTCGAGCGACCAGCAGGTGGCGCCGAGCCTGATGCCGGGCACGGAAGGTCGCTGGGCAACGACCCGCTTCGTCGACCCGGCCGACATGCGCCATGACATGCACGTCACCATCGTCACGCTGGAGCCGGGCGCGGTCATCCCCTTCGCCGAAACCCATGTCATGGAGCATGGGCTCTATGTGCTCGAAGGCAAGGCGGTCTACCGGCTCAACCAGGACTGGGTCGAGGTCGAGGCCGGCGACTTCATGTGGCTGCGCGCCTTCTGCCCGCAGGCCTGCTATGCCGGCGGCCCGGGAAAATTCCGCTACCTGCTCTACAAGGACGTCAACCGTCACGCCAGGCTCGGCGGGTATCTTGGGGGCCGCGCGCGTTGACCCGCATCGTCGCCAGGCCGCTGACGCGTGAAACCTTCGCGCCGTTCGGGGACGTCATCGATATGGGCGGCGACAACCGCTTCCCGATCAATGCTGGCCGGGCGATGCGCTATCACGATCTTGCCACCGCGGAGGCCGCCGGGCCGAATGCGCGCGTGCTGATCTCGATGGTGCGCGGAACGCCCTATGAGATGCCGCTGAAGCTCACCATGGTCGAGCGCCATCCGCTCGGCAGCCAGGCCTTCATCCCGCTGTCGCCGCGCCCGTTCCTGGTCGTCGTCTGCCATGACACCAAGGACGGTCCTGGCGAACCGCACGCCTTTCTCGCCGGCCCCGGACAAGGCATCAATTATCGCCGCAACCTGTGGCACGGCGTGCTGACGCCGATCGGCGAGGAACAGGATTTCCTGATCGTCGACCGCGGTGGCGATGGTTCCAATCTCGAGGAATTTCATTTCTCGCACCCTTACGAGATCCACCTCCCCTGAAAGCTCGCGATTTTCCATGACCGACGTTTCGCTGATCGACCGCCTGCTCGACGTGATCGAGCACGACATCGTGCCGAAGACCGCCGA
>JAFKFE010000573.1 GCA_017308345.1 Alphaproteobacteria bacterium
ATCGGCGCGGTGCATATCAGCCAGGCGCTGGCGCCGATGGCCAGGATCGCCGGCTATCCCGTCGAGATCATCGACCCGCGCACAGCCTTCGCCACCCCGGAACGCTTTCCCGATGTGGCATTGCATGCCGAATGGCCGGAGGACGTGCTGAAGCGCGCGCCGCTCGACAGCTACACCGCGCTCGCCGCCGTGACCCATGACCCCAAGATCGACGATTTCGCGCTGAAGGCGGCGCTCGACGCCAAGTGCTTCTATGTCGGGGCGCTCGGCAGCCGCAAGACCCACGCCAAGCGGGTCGAGCGCCTGCTCGCGCTCGGCGCCGGCGCGGACCAGATCGCCCGCATCCATGCGCCGATCGGTCTCGATATAGGCGCCGCCAGTCCGGCAGAGATCGCGGTCGCCGTCCTTGCGCAGACCATCCATGCCTTCCGCTCGCGCGGTCTCGAAGCAAAAGGCGCCGTGGCGTGAGATTCGGACCGGTTCCGATCGAAGAGGCGGAAGGAGCGGTGCTGGCGCATGCGACAGCGGCTGGCGAGAAACGGTTCCGCAAGGCGCACCGGCTGAGCGGCGAGGATGTCGCGGCGCTCAAGGCGGCCGGCGTGCGCGAAGTCGTCGCGGCGGTCCTTGCCGAGGACGATCTCGGCGAGGATGCCGCCGCCGCCAGGATCGCGGCCGGCATGAGCCACCGCAACATCGAGGTCAAGCCGGCCGCGACCGGGCGGGTGAACCTGCACGCAGGCGCCTCGGGCGTCTTTACCGTCGATGCCGGGATGATCGACGCCACCAACGCCGTCGATCCGGCCATCACCATCGCGACGCTGGCGCAGCACGCGCCGGTCGAGAAAGGCCAGATGGTGGCGACGGTAAAGATCATCCCGTTTGCCGTCGCCGCAAGCCTGGTGGACAGCGTGGTGAGGATCTGCGCCGGCCGCGAGATCTTTGCCGTCAACGCCTATCGCCCCATCACTGTCGGCGTCATCCAGACGGTGCTTCCCGGCGTCAAGCCGAGCGTGCTCGACAAGACCCTGCGCGTCACCGAGGCGCGGTTGGCGCGTTCCGGCGGCCGGCTGGCCGCGGAGCGGCGCACGCCGCATGAGGTGGCGCCTGTCGCCGCGGCCGCGACCGCGCTGGCGCGTGACAATGACATGGTGGTGATCTTCGGCGCTTCGGCGATGAGCGATTTCGCCGATGTCGTGCCGGCCGCGATCGAACGGGCGGGAGGTACCGTCATCCGCGCCGGCATGCCGGTCGATCCCGGAAATCTGCTGGTGATGGGGACGCTCGCCGGCAAGCGCGTGGTCGGCGCGCCCGGATGCGCGCGCAGCCCGAAGGAGAACGGTTTCGACTGGGTGCTCGATCGCCTGATTGCCGGGCTAGAGGTGACGGCGGGCGACATTGCCGGCATGGGCGTCGGCGGCCTTTTGATGGAAATCCCGACCAGGCCGCAGCCGCGCGAGCCCGCGCCGAGGCCGGCAAGGGCGGCGCTGAAGGTCGATATCGTGCTTCTGGCCGCCGGCCGTTCGAGCCGCATGGGCGGACCGAACAAGCTTCTGGCGCTGTTTGACGGCGAGCCGCTGGTGCGTCGCACCGCTTCGCGCGCGCTCGGCTCGAGGGCCGCAACCACCATCGTCGTCACGGGCCATCAGCGCGAGCGCGTGCGTTCCGCGCTTGCCGGTCTCGGCGTGAAGTTCGCGGACAATCCCGATTTCGCCGACGGTCTGGCGTCGTCCTTGAAGGCGGGCATTGCCAGGGTCGCGTCCGACGCGGCCGGCGCCATGATCGTGCTCGGCGACATGCCTGGTG
This sequence comes from Alphaproteobacteria bacterium, assembly GCA_017308345.1. GTDB lineage: Bacteria > Pseudomonadota > Alphaproteobacteria > Rhizobiales > Rhizobiaceae > Mesorhizobium. Next base: position 1,804 of record JAFKFE010000573.1, read on the forward strand.
TTTCGTCGAAGGACCTCGACAGCCTGATCGATGCGTTCCGCCGCGCCGGTGGCCACGCCGTGGTGCGCGCCTCGCACCAGGGCAAGCGAGGCAATCCGGTGCTGCTGCC
>JAFKFE010000574.1 GCA_017308345.1 Alphaproteobacteria bacterium
CTTGGCGATGTTGGGCGACATGGCGACATAGCGCAGGCCGGCGCCCATCGCAGCGCCCAGCGACTCGCGCGGCAGGGTTTGCTCGGGCAGCGCCGGCTTCCAGCGGGCGAGCACGGCGATCAGGCCGATATAGCTGACGGCATTGGCGGCGAAGGCGGCCGCCGCGCCCGCGGCCGCGACGATGACGCCGCCGATGGCCGGGCCGACGCTGCGGGTGATGTTGAAGCCCAGCGAATTGAGGGCGACCGCCGCCGGCACCTTGGCGCGGGGCACCATGTCGCCGACCGATGCCTGCCATGACGGGCTGTTCAGCGCCGTGCCGCTGTCGATCAGGAAGGTGAAGGCAAGCAGCGTCCACGGCGTCATCCAGCCTTGCCAGGTGAACAAGGTCAGCAGCGCCGAGACGACCAGCATGAAGGTCTGCGCCACCAGCATCACCTTGCGGCGGTTGAAGCTGTCGGCGATGGCGCCGGCAACGAGCGCGAACAGCATGATCGGCAAGGTGGTCGAGGCCTGGACCAGCGCCACCTGGTAGGACGAGGTGGCGATCGTGGTCATCATCCAGGCAGCGCCGACGCCCTGGATCAGGCCGCCGAAATTCGACACCAGGCTGGCCGCCCAGACGGCGCGGAAGATGCCGTGCCGGAACGGCGCCAGCGCGGAGACGCGTTCGCTTTCCGGCTCGTCGTCGATCATGATTGCGCCTTTGTCCGCTACACAGGCTCGCCGCGCCCGGACAGGCCGGCGACTCGTCCAGAGTGCGACCCAACAATAGGATGGCAAAGGCGAAAATGCGTCGGCGAAGCTTTAAGCCAAGCATCTTGCCGGTCTGGACCAACTTTTAGCTGGAGCGCCTGCTGAAAGTCACCTCAGACAATGCACAGACTATGCCGGTGCGCTTCTCGTCTGGCTGTCGCAAACGACCATCCAGTTCGTGCGGTGACCGATAAAGGTTCGCCGCGGGTTCTTGTCAGAAACCGTGCTCGATGCGCTCGAAGATGACGTTGGTGAAGGCCGATATCTGACTGCCGATGAATGGGCCGGTCAGCGCCACCACGAGCATGATGGCGACGATCTTCGGCACGAAGGTCAGGGTGATTTCCTGGATCTGGGTAAGCGCCTGGATGAGCGCGATGCCGATGCCGACGGCCATCGCCACCAGCACAACGGGGGCGGAAGCGGTGAGAACCGTCCACACCGCGTATTGGACGATATCGAGGGCGTCGGCCTCGTTCATTCCGGCTCTTCCCTGAGGCCGCCTAGAGCGTCTCACCGTTTCACGGAAACGGCGAACCGCTCTATCTCCTTGTTTTACGCAATTCCGGACGGAAAACCGTTACACACTTTTCCTGGAATTGTTCTAGCTTGCCGGCTTGATGGATACGCCTTCGCCGACCGGGACCTGGGTGCCATCCTGCAGCACTGCGATCAGCCCGCTGCTCGACAGCGTCACCGACGCCACGGTGCCGGTGGTCTTGCCGTCGGCGGAGGTGATGGTGCGGCCGATGATCGCGTCAGCCTGCGACAACGCCGAGGACTGCATGATCTGGTCGAGCTTGGTGTTGGTCTGCACCGACTGCTCGACCTGGGAGAAGGTGGCGAGCTGCGCGACATATTGCGTCGAGTCCATCGGCTTGGTCGGGTCCTGGTTCTTCATCTCGGCGATCAGGAGCTTCAGGAACGACTGGTAGTCCACCGCCGTCTTCGAGGTCTGCTGGCTGGCCTGGTTGGCGCCAACCGGGATCGTTGTCGTCATGTCGACGGCCATCTTATGCTCCTACAGCCAATGCGCGCGGCGTTTCGGGAATGTCGTCATTGTCCTCGAGCGCCTTGCGCTCAAGCGGATAGAGCGCGCGGATCGCCTTCAGCGCCTCATAGATCTCGTCCTCTCCGACCATGCGGTCGATCT
>JAFKFE010000575.1 GCA_017308345.1 Alphaproteobacteria bacterium
AGGCCGACGCCTTCGCGCTGGCCGCCAAGCGCATGGCGGGCCCGGTCATCGCGGCGACGATGACGCGCATCGCCGCCTTCTCGCCGCTGCTGTTCTGGCCCGGCATCATCGGCGACTTCATGAAATACATGCCGATCACGCTGATCGTGACGCTGTCTGCCTCGATGCTCTACGCGCTGGTCTTCGCGCCGACCTTGGGCGCGATCTTCGCCAAGGCGCCGGAGCATCACGAGGAGGGCAATCGCGACGGCTGGTATATGGCCGTGGTCAAGCAGGCGGTGCGTTTCCCGATCACCGTCATCCTGCTCACCGTGGGCCTGCTGTTCGGCGTCGGTTTCGCCTATTCGAAATATGGCGCCGGCGTCGAGTTCTTCCCCAGCGTCGAACCGGATTACGGCCTGCTCTACGTACATGCCCGCGGCCATCTCTCGCTGGCGGAAATGGACGCGGCGACGAAGACGGCGGAGAACCGGCTGCTCGGCTGGCCCGGCGTGAAGTCGGTCTATACGCGCGTCGGCAAGACGCAAGGCGGCGGCCAGGACATCCCGGAAGACGTCGTCGGCGTGATCCAGTACGAATTCGTCGACTGGCGCGAGCGCAAGTCCGCCAACCAGATCCTCGACGATCTGCGCGGCGTGATGGCGGGCATTCCCGGCGTCGACGTCGAGGTGCGCGTTCCGGAAGCCGGCCCGCCGACCGGCAAGCCGATCCAGATCCGGCTGTCGGCCGCCGATCCGGCCGGGCTCGACGACAAGGCGCGCGCGGTGGCGGCGCGCATCGCCAAGATCCCCAACGTCATCGACATCTCGGACGGCTTGCCGCCGCCCGGCGTCGACTGGGCGCTCGAGGTCGACCGCGCCAAGGCGGCGCAATACGGCATCAGCCCGACTTCGGTCGGCACGGTGGTGCAACTGGTGACCAACGGCCTCAAGCTGTCGGAATACCGGCCGGCCGGCGCCGACGACGCGGTCGACATAAGGCTGAGGCTGCCGGAGGACCGGCGCACGCTGTCGACGCTCGACGAGCTCCGCGTGCAGACCTCGCAAGGATCGGTGCCGATCTCCAACTTCGTCGTCAGGAAGCCCGAGCCGACCGTCGGCATCCTGAACCGCATCGACGGCGCGCGCACCGTGGTGGTTCAGGCCAATGTCAGCGCCGGAGCGCAGGTGGCGGCGGTGCAGGAGCAGGTGACCAAGGCCGTCGCCGAGATGGATCTCGGCAGCGGCATCCGCTGGAAGCTGGCCGGCTCCAACGAGGACAGCGCGGAAGCCAGCGCCTTCCTCGGCAAGGCCTTCGGTGCCGCGATCTTCCTGATCTTCCTGGTGCTGCTTGCGCAGTTCAACAAGTTCACCAGCGTGTGGCTCGTGTTGTCCTGTGTGGTCATGGCGACGATCGGCGTGTTCCTCGGATTGCTTCTGACGGGCGAGGCCTTCGGCATCGTCATGTCGGGCATCGGCGTCATAGCGCTCGCCGGCGTGGTGGTGAACAACAACATCGTGCTCATCGACACCTATGACCGGCTGCGCGAGGAAGGCTGGGACAAGATGGACGCGGTGCTGCAGACCTGCCGCGAGCGTGCCCGGCCGGTGGTGCTGACGGCGGTGTCGGCCATTCTCGGCGTGCTGCCGATCGCCTTCGGCCTCGGCCTCGAAATCTTCCATCACGAGACGACGATCAACGCGCCGTCGACGCAATGGTGGATTTCGCTGTCCTCGGCGATCGTCTTCGGCCTGTCCTTCGCGACGCTGCTGACGCTGGTGGTGACGCCGTCGATGCTGATGGTGTTCACCCGCGCCAAGGTAAAGCCCGGCGAGCGGCGCAATGGGTTCAGTCGCCTGTTCCGGCGCGGCGATGGCAAGGTCTCGACCGATAAGCCGGCCAGCGATACAGGCGCCGGGCC
>JAFKFE010000576.1 GCA_017308345.1 Alphaproteobacteria bacterium
CGAGGTCGAAGCCCAGCACCGCATGCCCCGCCTTGACGAGATTGGCGGCCATCGGATTGCCCATGTTGCCCAGGCCGATGAAGGCGATGGTGCTCATTGTCTCTCTCCCAAAAGTCTGTTCAGCGGCCGATCAGCGTGCGCGCGATGATGACGCGCATGATCTCGTTGGTGCCTTCGAGAATCTGGTGGACGCGCAGGTCGCGCACCAGTTTCTCGATGCCGTAGTCGTGCAGGTAGCCATAGCCGCCATGCAACTGCAGCGCCTGGTTGGCGACGTCGAAGCCGATATCGGTGACGAAGCGCTTGGCCATCGCCGACCATTTGCCGGCGTCGGGCGCCTTGCGGTCGAGCTTGGAAGCGGCGGCGTAGAGGAAGATGCGGGCCGCCTGCAGCTCCGTCTCCATGTCGGCCAGCCTGAACTGCAGCGCCTGGAACTGGTTGATCTTGGAGCCGAACGCCTTGCGCTCACCCGTATAGGCAAGCGCCTTGTCGAGCGCCGACTGCGCGCCGCCGAGCGAGCAGGCGGCAATGTTGAGGCGACCGCCGTCGAGTCCCGCCATGGCGATGCCGAAGCCGGCGCCCTCCGTAGCCAGCAGGTTCTCGGCCGGCACCTTGCAATCCTCGAAGATGACCTGGCGGGTCGACTGCATGTGCCAGCCCATTTTGTGCTCGTTGGCGCCGAAGGAGAGGCCCGGCACATCCTTGGGCACGACGAAGGTCGAAATGCCTTTCGGGCCGTCGCCGCCAGTACGCGCCATCACGACATAGACATCGCTGTCGCCGGCCCCGGAAATGAACTGCTTGGCGCCGTTGAGGATATAGTCGCCGCCACTCTTCACCGCGCGCGTCTTCAGCGCCGCGGCATCCGAGCCGGAGCCGGGCTCGGTCAGGCAATAGCTCGCCAGCCATTCCATCGAGGTCAGTTTCGGCAGGAAGCGCTGACGCTGCTCGTCGCTGCCGAAGCGGTCGATCATCGAGGCCGCCATGTTGTGGATGGAAATGAAGGAGGAGAAGGCCGGATCGGCGTGGGCCAACGCCTCGAAAATCAGCACCGCGTCCAGCCGGCCAAGCGCCGAGCCGCCGACATCGTCGCGCACATAGATGCCGCCAAGGCCAAGCGGCCCTGTCTCGCGGATCACCTCGGCGGGGAAGTGCCTTCCCTTGTCCCAGTCCAGCGCATTGGGCGCGACGCGGTCCGCCGCGAAGGCCTGGGCCATTTCCTGGATGGCGCGCTGTTCCTCGTTGAGTTCGAACTGGCCAGCGCCCGCATCGACCGCAGCGTCCATGGCGTGCTCCCTGTCGTTTCAGGCCTTGTGGCCTGTCGTTTTTGGCTTTGCGCGCCGTTCAATCTAGACCAATGATGCCGCCGCGCAACCCGGGCCGTTGAGAACCGGCTGTGCATGGAATGACTAACGGAGCTCTTGCGTGCCGACAATTTTCGAAGAGTTGCTGGAGCGATTCCAGGCCTGTCTGGCCGGCGTCGACAGTGATCTGGTCGCGGACCAAGTCGATCGCATCGGCTGGGACATGCCTGTCCGGTCTCTCGAACCGCGCGCGCTCGGCTGCCTTCGCCATCTCGATCGGATCGCCGAGCTTGCGCCGGCCGGCGCCAAGCCGCTGGCGCGGTTCGTTGCCGACCATCGGGACGAATTGCGCTGGGGGCAGACCTATACGGCCGCCGATTTCGGACAGGACTTCATCGACAACTACGGCTGGCTGGAAGTGTTCGGCACGCGCGGGTATTTCGTCAACGACGAGGTCGCGGGCGGTCTCCTGATCCTCGGGCCCGAGATTGTCTATCCCGACCATCATCACATCGCCGAGGAAATCTACATCCCGCTGACTAGCGGCACGGAATGGCGGATGGGCGAGGGGAGTTTTCATATCCGCGAGGCC
>JAFKFE010000577.1 GCA_017308345.1 Alphaproteobacteria bacterium
GCGCGGGCAATTGCGCCGGATCGACAGCACAAAGGACGCCCGCGCCTTCATCGGCGACGAGGTCGACAGGGCCGCCGCCCGCGTCAACCCGGCCGAAGACATGGTCCGCCGCATGGGGCGGCGCGCCAATGCGCGGCGGGAAGCCGGCGCGCTCGACCCGATCGGCTTCCGCATCCTCGATGAAAGGCTGGCCGCGATCGCCGCCATCCAGGCCGGCTGCGAGCGGATCGCCGGCACGCCCCTGCCCTTCGCCTACACGCTCCTGCTGCACCGCACGGCCTATGTCGTCTGCCTGCTTCTGCCGTTCGGGCTGATCTCCACCACGGGCTGGGCGACGCCGCTGTTCACGGCGCTGATCGCCTACACCTTCTTCGGCCTCGACGCGTTGTCGGAAGAGCTCGAGGATCCGTTCGGCACCGAGGCCAACGACCTGGCGCTGGACGGCCTCTGCCGCGTCTGCGAGATTTCCGTGTTCGAGGCGCTGGACGAGACGCCGCCGAAGATGATCGCGGCCGACAAGTTCTACTTCTCGTAGGCTCAGGCGTCCTGGTCACTACAAGGTGGACACTGTCATAGGCGGCTGATCCGCGGGGACTTCGAGGCGGGGCCGGGCAATCCGCGACGCGCCACGGAGCGGCAACAGCCGGCAGCTCGGAGGTGTTCCGGTTTGAATTTCGAGGACTATGAGGACTTGCGTGCCTGGGTTGCACTCAAGGCAGTGCAGCCACTGCTCTCATTACCTATTGGCACGCCGAGATGACGCGGATCATTTCAACGAAAAAGCCCGCCGGCCTGAGCCGACGGGCCGAGAAGGGGAACCAAGATTGGGCTCAGGTCTCCTGAATCGGTCCCGAAACTACAACGATCTGGGCCGTAACAGTCCCCAAGCGCTCGCGCTTGCAGAGTGTAGGCTTTTCATATGTCTTCTTCATGTGTAACCCCCGGTTGATCCCTTGGACACGCCGCCAAATTGGCCTGTGCTATCGCAGGTTGTCAAGCTGGAGTGCCGGTACCGCGACCGCTACGGGCGCGTTTACATTGCGCGCTGCCCGTCCGGGTACTGAGGAACAGTCGGGGTCAAACAAAAACGGCGGGCACAGGCCCGCCGTCCTTGCATGCGAAAGAACCGTGATTACTCGGCGGTGGCGGCCTCGGCCGGCGCGGCGGTCGCCGCGGCGGCGGCAGCGGCCGCATCTTCCTGGGCCTTCTTGAGCAGGGCGGAACGCTCCTGCGCCTTCTTGCCGGGCAGCGCCTTGTTCGGGTTCGAGCGGGCTTCGCGCTTGGCGATGCCGGCCTCATCGAGGAAGCGCAGCACGCGGTCGGTCGGCTGGGCGCCGTGCGACAGCCAGTGCTTGACGCGGTCGGCGTCGACCTTCACGCGTTCGCCGTCCTTCGGCAGCAGCGGATTCCAGGAACCCAGCGCCTCGATGAAACGGCCGTCGCGCGGCGAACGGGCGTCGGCAACGACGACGTGGTAATAGGGACGCTTCTTCGACCCAGCGCGGGCCAGTCTGATCTTCAGTGCCATTCTTTTCTCCTAAAAGCTCTGATTTCGTTTTGATGTGGTTGCGGCTGTCTTTTGTTTGTGCATGCCGTTATGGCGGCATGCACCGGTCAACCGGCTTTTGCAGCGCCGTTGTTGGCGGCGATCTGTTCGTGGTGGCGGATGACTTCGCGGACGACGAAGTTCAGGAACTTCTCCGCGAAATCGGGGTCGAGATGCGCTTCCTTCGCCAGCTGGCGAAGGCGGGCGATCTGCTGCTGCTCGCGCGCCGGATCGGCCGGCGGCAGGCCATGCTCGGCTTTCAGCACGCCGACCGCCTTGGTGCAGCGGAAGCGCTCGGCCAGCATATGGATGAGGGCGGCGGCGATGTTGTCGATCGAAGCGCGGTAGCC
>JAFKFE010000578.1 GCA_017308345.1 Alphaproteobacteria bacterium
ACATAGTTAGAGGGTCAGCGCCCGTCAAGCCACGGGCCGAACTTCCAAGCGATGTATTTTTGGCAATTAAATCAACGATTTATCGAGGTGCGACATCGTGCCCTTCACGCCCGCGTGAGGTGACGGCGCGAATCCGCGCGGCAAGCCGCGCCAATCGGCACGGGCGGCGGGCCCCCAGGGAGCATTGCCGGAGGCGCCGTTCAAGCGGGTCAGTTCAAGCCGTCCGGCGGCTCAACTCCAGCCGCCGCCATAGGTGCGATAGAAAATATGCAGGCCGATCCTGGTCATGCGCTTCATGGCGCGCGCCCAGCCCGGATGCACGTAATTGGCATAGTAATGCGTCGACGAACCGACCTCGGGAATGAAGATCTTGCCCGCGGTCACCGCCATGGCGACCTCCTGGGCGGTCTTGTAGGAAGCCTGGTCGGTGATGGTCTTCTTCCTGCCGTCGCAGGCGAAGGAGAACTGGCAGCGGTTGAACCAGTCGTCGTTCTGATAGACGACGCCGCAGATCGTCTTCGGATAGGTAGGGTTGCGGACGCGATTCAGAATCACTTGCGCGACCGCCGCCTGGCCGCGAACCGGCTCGCTGCGCGCCTCGAAATAGATGCCCTTGGCAAGGCAGGCCTGCTCGGGCTTGGAAAAGACGCTCGCCGGCAGCGGGTTCTGCAGCCAGGCATGGTCGCCCTTGCCCATCGGCGGGATGAAGCGGCCGTCGTTCGGATCGTCCTGCAGCAGCGCCTCGAAGGGCGAAGCCTTGGCGTAGTCGGGCGCGGACTGGGCATAGGCCGTGGCGAGGATATCCGGCTTGTCGTTGTTGACGAGGGCGACAAGTGCCGCCGGCAGGGCCGGGTCAGGCTTCCTGTCCTCGCGCAGATGGAAGGCCTGGGCGATCTGGACTTCCTTGCCCTTGATGCCGGGCTTGGCGAAGGTGAGCTTCAGGCCGCTGTCCATGCTCGGGCGCAGCAGCGAGGAGGTGCGCTCGAAGATCGAGCCGGCGCTGAAATTCTTGGGCGGCGCGACGGGCGAGATCTGGACGAGGCGGCCCTTCTTGTCGGCGCGCACGACACGATCCTCATCGGGCGTGGCGCCCGCGGCGCTGCCCTTGCCGCGGAAAGCGACGGTGCCTACGCCCGGCAGGTTAACGCCGGAGCCGGAGATCGAGCCGGTGGTGGTGGAATCGATGAAGGGCATTTCGGCGGCATGCACCGAGCCGGCGGCGGATTTCTCGATATAGGCGTTCCAGCGGGCGCTGGGCGCCTCCAGGCCGGAGATCAGGCTGGTCATGTCCTGATAGGCGACGACCGACGGAAAGCCGATCCACATGCCGAGCCCGAGCACCAGAGGAGGAAGGAAGGAACGTCTTTTCGCAACGGCGGCGGCGGCGAGCCGCATTGAAACGCGTCGGTGCACGGAACTCTCCAGAACGCTACTGACCCCGGAGAGCCAAAATGAAGCATTAACCTTGATGCGGGGTTAACGACATCGATCGTGTTCTTTTCATGTTTGAGGAAAGCCGGCCCACCGTTTCCACAGCGGGCCAATGAGGGATCAGGCCTGGCTGGATGCACCGGGCGTGGGCGAATCAGGCGGGGCGCAGGAAGATCGGCCAGGCGAGCGCCGCGCAGATCGCAGCCGCCAGCCACACGCCCGGCCACGCGAAGACCAGCAGCAGCCAAGGAATGGCGATCGGCACCAGGCAGAAGCCGATGAACACAAAACTGTTAGCCAGGCTGAGCGCGGTGCCGACATGGCCGGCGCCGGCGAGCGTGGCAAGCTCGGTATAGGCGACGCCGTGCCAGGCCGAGACGGATATGCCGGCGACGACGACCGTCAGCGGCAGCAGCGGCATGAGCGCAGGGATGCCGGCGGCGCCGGTCACCAGCAGCCACAGGCTGCAGACTCTCAGGAACGGTCGGCGGTTGCCGTGACGATCGGTGAAGCGGCCGCTCCAGACGCGCATCACCATGGCGCCGGTCTGCACGGCGGCGAGACTGGCGCTGGTCACCCATGTGCCCATGCCGGCAAAGTCGTGCAGGAAGACCGAGGCGAAGGTGAGCACCGCGACCTGCGGGAAGCAGAGCAGCCCGATCGCGGTCGAGATGCGCCACACCTCGATGTTCCGAAGCGGCGCCGGGCCGCTTGTGGCAGCGGTGGCATGACCGCCGCCTTCGACGGGCGGTTCGTGCAGCCAGCGCCAGGCAAAACAGGCCGCGAGCGCGGAGACGGCCGCGAGCAGGCCAAAGACCGCGGTGAAGCCCAAAGCCAGCGCCAGCGAGGGCAGGACGAGCGCGCCCAGCCCGCCGCCGAGCGGCACCGCCGTCTGCCTGATGCTCATGGCGAAGCCGCGCTCGCCCTCCGCGAACCAGCCCATGATGGCGCGACCGCTGGAGCCGTTGACGCTGCCGCCGAGCAAGCCGGCGACGAGCAGGCTTGCCGAGAGCAGCGCGACGCCGGGAATGGCTGTTTTCGTCGGCACGACGAGCAGCGCCATGATGAGAAGCCATGCCGCCGTCGCGCCAAGCCCGGTCAGGAGCACGCGGCGGTCGCCCCAGCGGTCGGTGAGCACGCCCCAGGGCAATTCGCTCAGCGCCACGCCGAGGCCGAGAAGCCCGAGCGCGAGGCCGAGCGAGGCATTGTCGAGGCGGTAGCCCTGGCGCATCGCCACCGCGGTTGCCGGAATGCCGGAGAAGGTGGCGGAGAAGCCGGCATTGGCGGCAACGCCGATGCCCAGCACCTTCCAGCGATGGTTGGGGCCGAAGGCGCGGCGCGTGGGGGCGCCGGCAGTGTCTCCCGCCGGCGATTGGCAGTCGTTTGGTGTGACGATGGCGGACATGATTCCATTCCCGTGACGACTAGAGCCGGATGATTTCAGGTCGAGCCGACCTGAAATCATCCGGCTCTAAATCAAAGAGATAGAGCATGATGTCGGCCGAAAACCGCTTCACACTTTTCGGCATCATGCTCTGGCGGACGGC
>JAFKFE010000579.1 GCA_017308345.1 Alphaproteobacteria bacterium
CCAAGACGCCAGGACAGATCCGGCTGGGCGACGTGCTGCGGACGACGGAGCCCGATTTCGCGCTGGTCGAATGCTTCAGGAGCGACAATAGCTGCCTGATCACCCCGCGCTGTCGCCTGCGCGGAATGCTGAAGGAGGCGCTCGCAGCCTTCGCAGGAACGCTTGACCGCTACACCTTGGCCGACCTGCTGCTCTCGCCGGAAGATTTCGGCATCCAGCCGGCAGCGTAAGCGTCCACAGATCCGGCCGCTTCACCTGGTCGCATCACAAGCCCTTGCCGGGGCGCCTGCGAAAAGATACATTGCAAATATATCTTTTGATCTGATGGTGATCGCCTTGCTGCCCCTGTTCCTCGATCTCGCATTGCGCGCCTTCCGCGCTTTGCTGTCGGCCTTCACGCCACGGGAACCGGTATTCGCCCTGTCACGCCAGGAGCGGCTCGGCCTGATCTTCTCGGCCATCGATCGTTGCGGCGCCGATTGCCCCGCTTGCGCCATCTGGGCCTTGGAACAGGACAGATGGCAGGCGGCATTGGATTGAAAACCGACCGAAAGGAAACAACCATGCTGAGCAACTCGCACGATTTCATCCGGCCCGCGGATGCATCCGAGCGCGCGTACCTCGAATCCTTGGTTCGCGCGGATTACGACAGGAGTCACCCCGGCGAAACCTTCGACGACATGAGGCGTCGCATGTCCTTTTCCAGGGAGGACCAGGGCCTCTATCGCGACTGGATCGCCCTCGCCGCGGCGCGCGCGGATGCCGCGCAGGCTGCGGCGCCAAGGCCGATTGCCGCCTGAGGTACTCGCAATCTAGCGATTCCATCAGTCGATGCCGCCAGAGGAAGGCCCCCAAGCGCGGTCATCCGGCACGGCGGTGCTTCGAAGAGGCAGACAGAATGACCTACGTCGTTACCGACAACTGCATCAAATGCAAGTACATGGACTGCGTCGAAGTATGTCCCGTGGACTGCTTCTACGAGGGCGAGAACATGCTCGTCATCCATCCCGACGAGTGCATCGACTGCGGCGTTTGCGAGCCCGAATGTCCGGCTGAAGCGATCTTCCCCGATACGGATTCCTCGGTCGCCCAGGCATGGCTCGCGCTCAATCATCAATATTCGTCGTCCTGGCCCAACATAACACGCAGGAAGACGCCGCCCACAGACGCGGATGCCTGGAATGGGGTGCCTGGAAAGTTCGATGCGCATTTCAGCGGCAAACCCGGCGAGGGCGAATGATCTGGTGGCCTTGCCACGGCTCCGATCGAGACAAATCGCACCGTCCAATCGCGCGACGGCATCAGGAACGGCCTGCCGCGCCGATTACGGCACTCGCGGCGAGTGGATTCCGCCGCTCCGGTATACGCAACCGCCTCGCGGCATCGCCTTCCGGCCGCAAGCAATTTGGTCTTCCGCAAAGAAGCCGAGCGGAGACTCGACCATATTCGGCGCTGCATCGGAGGCGAAAAGGACCATGCAACCATCCGCTCTGCAAAAATATGGCGAGGCGCGCCTGCCGCGCTACACTAGCTACCCGCCATCGCCGGAGTTCTCGCCTACGGTCGGCTCCGACACCTATGCCGCATGGCTATCAGGCCTACCGTCGGCTGCCCCCGCCTCGCTCTATCTACACGTCCCGTTCTGCCGCTCGATGTGCTGGTATTGCGGCTGCCACACCACGATCACCGCCAAGGATCAGCCCGTCGTCGAGTATCTGGATTTGCTGCGCAAGGAGATCGACATGGTCGCCACGCGAGCGCCCCAGCCGCTTCCGGTCGACAGGGTGCATTTCGTCGGCGGTACGCCCACCATCGTCGCGCCGGCGGATTTCGTCGCGCTGACGGACCTCCTTCTTGATCGCTTCGGGTTCGCCGACGCAGCGTAAATCGCC
>JAFKFE010000580.1 GCA_017308345.1 Alphaproteobacteria bacterium
AGAACGCCATCATGGCCTTCCAGACCGACAAAAAGATGGACCCTACCGGCGAGATCGACGCGCCGCTCGTCAAGGCGCTGCTTGCGAAGAAATAACGGCAGACGCGTCGCATACGCGACGCCTTGCCACACATTTGCCTGTTAACTGATTGAGATGGTTTTTGTTTCGGCGCGGCTGCGGGGGTTGAACCCGCCGCCGCGCCGGCGCAAGAAAAAATTGGCTTTTCGGTGCTTTACTGTCCGGGACGGCACTATGCGCCGAACGACAAACTGATCGAGACAGACGGGTGGGCATCTATCTCCCGATCGCGGAAATTTCCGTCAACGTCTTTGTGCTGCTGGCGATGGGCGCGGCGGTGGGCTTCCTGTCGGGCATGTTCGGCGTCGGCGGCGGCTTCCTGATCACGCCGCTTCTGATCTTCTACAACATCCCGCCTGCGATCGCGGTCGCGACGGGCGCAAACCAGGTCATCGCCTCCTCCTTCTCGGGCGCGCTTTCGCACATGAAGCGCGGCTCGCTCGACTTCAAGCTTGGCGGCGTGCTGCTGGCCGGCGGCATCGCCGGCTCCACGGCCGGCATCTACGTCTTTGCCTTTCTGCGTCAGCTCGGCCAGCTCGACCTGTTCATCTCGCTCTCCTATGTCGTCCTGCTCGGCACGGTCGGGACGATCATGCTGATCGAGAGCGTCAGCGTGCTGCGCGCGACGCGCAGCGGCGCCGCGCCGGTGCTCAAGAAATCCGGACAGCACAACTGGATTCACCGGCTGCCGCTCAAGATGCGCTTCCGCGCCTCGAAGATCTTCGTCAGCGTCATCCCCGTCATCGGCCTTGGCGCGGCGATCGGCTTTCTCTCGTCGATCACCGGCGTCGGCGGCGGGTTCATCATGGTGCCGGCGCTCATATACCTGCTCAAGGTGCCGACCAACGTCGTCATCGGCACGTCGCTGTTCCAGATCATCTTCACCTCGGCCTACACGACGCTGGTCCACGCTACGACCAACCAGACGGTCGACGTGATCTTGGCCTTCCTGCTGATGGCCGGTGGCGTCGCCGGCGCCCAATACGGCGCCAAGGCCGGCCAGAGGCTGCGCGGCGAGCAACTCAGGGCGCTGCTGGCGCTGCTCGTCCTGGCCGTTGCTCTGCGCCTTGCCGTCGATCTCTTCGTGACGCCGCCCAATCTCTACTCGCTCTCCGCCGCGGGCCTCAACTGATGGCGGGATTGAGAGCATTTGCAGCCGCCGCCTCGTTGTCGATGCTCTTCGCCCTTTCCCCGGCGACGGCGCAGACGCTGCCGGCAGAAAGCATCCAGATCGGCCTGTCGACCGATGCCATTTCGATCACGGCGGGTTTTTCCGGCGCCGATCTCACGATCTTCGGATCGCTGGAAAACCCTGATCCGCTGATCGCGCGCCAGGGGCGCTACGACGTGATCGTCGTGCTCGAAGGGCCGCCGCGGCCTGTCGTCGTCCGCCGCAAGGACCGTGTGCTCGGCGTCTGGATCAACCTGCAATCGGAGACGTTCGAGAACGTGCCGGTCTCCTATTCGGTCGCGACGACACGACCGCTGCAGGACATCGCCGAGCCCGCCAAGTACAAGCAGCTGTCGCTCGGCGCGCAGAGCCTCTACATGAAACCCGCCGACGAGACCGGCAACCCGGCGACCATCGAGGAGTTCACCGCGGCGCTTCGCGACCGCAAGGCGGCAACCGGCCTCTACAGCGAAAATGTCGGCGGCGTGCAATTCCTGTCGCAGAACCTGTTTCGCGCCACGGTGCGGCTGGCGCCCAACGTTCCGGTTGGAACCCACAAAGCCCGCGCGTTCCTGTTCAAGAGCGGCATGTTCATCAAGGAAAGCTCAGCCCAGCTCGAAATCCGCAAGTCGGGC
>JAFKFE010000581.1 GCA_017308345.1 Alphaproteobacteria bacterium
CAAGAAGGTGAAGAACTACGCCATGCACCAGACCTACGAGATGGACTTCCAGAATGTCTGGCTGGATGCCTGAGCGCGCCTGGACTTCATGAGCCGCAAAAAAGCCGATATGCAGGATGCGTGGTGGTGATCCTGCCGCCACGCCGCCGAAGATCCGGAGATCCTGCATGAGACCGATAGTGCTGGCCGTGGCCATGTCGATTGTCCTGCCCGGCGCCGCGCTCGCCGGGCCGGCTTCCAACGCGGTGAAGTTCTTTTATCTGCCTGAACCGAAATTCGAGGGGGACGCCAAATACCGCGACCGTTTCACCGAGCCGGTCACCAAGCTGTTCGAGGTCAACGACAAGGCCCAGAAGGAAAAGCCTGACGAGGTGTCCTGCCTCGACTTCGACCCCGGTCTCGACGCGCAGGATTTCGATCAGAAGACCTTGTCGAAGACGCTGAAGCTCACCGAGGCCGTCAATGGCGACACCGCCGAGGTCACGGCAAGCTTCAAACTTTTCCCGGAAGGCGATGACTCCAAACGCGAAATGGTGTGGTCGCTGAAGAAAGTGGACGGCAAGTGGAAGATCGCCGACATCAGTTCCAAGACCAGCGACTGGAAGCTCAGCGCGCTGGAATGCGGCTCCTCGACGGAGTGATGCCGTGCCTCGCCGTCTCATCCTTGCGCTGTCGAGCTTGTCGATGCTGGCCGCGGGGCTGAACGGCGCCTGCGCGCAGGGGCTGTTCGGCTCGCCGCCGCCGAACGCGTCCTCAGGTGACAATGCGCCGGCGGACTCGCCGCCCGCGGCCACGGCGCCGGAAAGCAAGCCGGCCGAACCAGCGCCCGTCGCGCCAGTCCTGCCCGGATCGCCGACCGCGGTGGTGAAGCCGTTCTATGAGCATCTCGGGCTCGAGCTCGATCCGGCCCAGCGCAAGAATTTCGTCGATCCTGCGAAAACGGTGCTCGACAAGAGCGATGCGCTGCGCGCGTCGGGGCAGGGCGAGTGCCTCGACCCCAACATGGCGCTCGACAATGCCGACTACGACAAGCTCGCCATCGACAAGAGCCTGCGCACCATCGAGGCCGTCAATGGCGACCAGGCCAAGGTGGTCGTCGCCTTTGTCGTCGAAGGCCACCAGCACCGTCTGGAATGGAAGCTGAGGAAGGTCGGCGGCGACTGGAAGATATCCGACCTCCTGTCGGTGACGGGCGAATGGGCGCTCAGCCAATACCAGTGCGAATGATGATGGCGATTGAAGATCAGGGTCGGCGATCCTTCCGGCAGGACAGAGGGGGGCGCTGTCCCGCCGGCTTCTCGCAGCAGATTTCACCCGCGCCCGCGATAGGGCGCCACGCCGGTATCGGGCAGCCAGGCGTCCTTGGGCGGCGCGCCGGTCTGCCAGAAGACGTCGATCGGGATGCCGCCGCGCGGGAACCAGTAGCCGCCGACGCGCAGCCAGAGCGGTTTCGTGGCCTCCACGATGCGGCGGCCGATCATCACGGTGCATTCCTCATGGAAGGCGCCATGGGCGCGGAACGAGGTCATGAACAATTTCAGCGACTTCGATTCCACCAGTGTGCTGTCGGGCGCGTAGTCGATGACGATGTGGGCGAAATCCGGCTGGCCGGTGACCGGGCAGAGCGAGGTGAATTCCGGGCAGGTGAAGCGCACGATCGCCGGCGGGCCGTCGCCGCGCTGGAACGGCACGGTCTCCAGGACCGCCTGTTCGGGGCTCTGTGGCGTCTCGACGTGCTTGCCGAGTTGGGTGAGGTTCTTGGCATCGGTCATGGGTGGCTCCTTGCTGCCGCTCCTGATTCAGCGACGGCACGTAAATTCGAACTAAGGCGCGCCGCATCCAATCCGGCGCGGCGCGCTCATTAGCATAATTTGAAACGG
>JAFKFE010000582.1 GCA_017308345.1 Alphaproteobacteria bacterium
GCGTAGCGCAGCACGCGCGCCGACAGCGCCATCTCGAAGCGGACCAGTTCCTTGGTGCGCTCTTCCGGCGCGGCGGAGGTCGAGGCAGTCGGAACGTCGACGGAATAGTCGGCCGGCGTCAGGCCGTAGCTCGCAGCCTCGCCCAGGACCCGCACCGCGTCCTGAGCCCTGCCGTTGGGGGCATTGTCGCTCACCCAGATGAAATCCGGATTGGCCGAATAGTAAGCGACCAGCCCCTTGGCGATATCCGGTTCGGCGAACAGCTCATAGTCACTCAAGCCGGCCGCGGCATCGCGGAAGCTGTTGCTCGTCGTGGACGGGACAAAGGCGGCGTCCTGCGCGGTTGCGGACTGCGGCGCTGGCAGCAGCGACTTGAAATCGACCCGTACAAGCTTGTCCGCTCTATAGGTGTTGTAGGTCGGGCTGCTGATCCTGACGGTGCCACCACCCTCACCGGCCGGCCCTGCCGGTCGTATCTTGCGCGGCTTCGGCGGCGGCGGAAATTCTCCCTGCGGATCGTGCCGGATGCCGCCGCCAAAGAGCATGTCGAACAGCCCTTGCGCGCTCGCCGGCTGCTGCCCGAAGGCAAGCGCCGCCGCGATCGCGATCGGCATGACGGCTTTTTTGTTTCCGAGGATTTTCATGCTTCACCCGCACCGGTTGCACCGGTTCCCGTTCCGCGCCGCTGGACGGTCCCGCCCTCCGCATGGCGGATGTATGACGTGACTATACCGATTCATACCGATTTCGTTAAGCTTCCATAAATTTCCGAAGCCGTGTTGCAGAACAGTTTCACATCATCGTGAGACAAGGAGCAGCGATTGTTCCTCGCCCCACGCGCTCGCACAGGCGCCGCAAAACAATCAGGCGTTGGCGCGCGTCTATGGTCAAAGAGTCTCCCGTGACGAAGCCGCCTTCGGGCCTCGCCAGCCTGCCGCCATCACCGCGAATTTCCCCGACCTCGTGACAAAGCGAGGGCTTTGTGATCGAAATTCCGGCGGCCGCAGAAACCATGGCCGGGAGGATCTGCCGTGAAGAAAGGTTATCGCCAGCTTCTCGACGAGGCGAATGCCGAGATCGAGGTCGTGTCGCCCGAGGAGGCGGCTGGGCTGCTGGAGGATGACCACACGATCTTCGTCGACCTGCGCGACCCCCGCGAGGTCGAACGCGACGGCAAGATCCCCGGCGCCAAGCATGTGACGCGCGGCATGCTGGAATTCTGGATCGATCCCGAAAGCCCCTACCACAAGCCATTCTTCGCGTCGGGCAAGACCTTCGTCTTCTTCTGCGCCGGCGGCTGGCGTTCGGCTTTAGCCGCCAAGACTGCCCAGGACATGGGCCTGACGCCGGTCAAGCACATTCTCGGCGGCTATACCGCCTGGAAGGCGGCCGGCCTGCCGGTCGAGCCGGGACAGAAAAAGAAGCCGGACTGAGCACGGTTTTCGGCAATGCCTGGAATCGACCCAATGGTTTTCTGGACAGCGAGCGTGGTCGGATTGGCGATCGCCTACTTCCTCGGTTCGACGCCCACCGGCTATCTCGCCGGCAGACTGCTCAAGGGCATCGACATTCGCGAGCATGGCTCCAGATCCACCGGAGCGACCAATGTTCTCAGAACCCTGGGAAAATGGCCCGCGCTGGCGGTGCTGGTGGTCGATGTGCTGAAGGGCGCGGCGGCGATCGCCTTCGCCCGCTGGTTTTATCCCTGGTGCTACACGATATCGTCCGCCGCACGGCCAACCCCGCTTGAACTGCAAACCTTGATGCCTTGGGCCGTTTGCCTTGCCGGACTTGCCGTGCTGCTGGGGCACGGCCGGTCGGTCTGGTTGAATTTTACAGGCGGAAAATCCGCCGCGACAGGCCTGGGTGTGCTGCTGGC
>JAFKFE010000583.1 GCA_017308345.1 Alphaproteobacteria bacterium
CGGCGGCACGATCGGCGGCGGTGGAAATCAGCAACATGGCGCAGGCGGCGCCAATCAGGGTACGCATCGTCGTCCTCTTTAGGTCATTGCGCCGGCTGGTAGCGGCGGATCCTCACCGGCGGATGGAGGAGAGCAGAAACCAACCGAATGTGTCAAAACTAAATCCGCCAGATCACAGTTTGATGCACCGTTTGACCACCGTGGAAAACGCCAATAGAAGGCAAACCGGCGGCGTCGCGCGTGCTTTTTGGGTGCGCAAGGGAACGCCGCACCACTTTGGATTGCCGGCTCCGCCGCCGGGCAGGACGCTTTCATGTCTCACAACACATTCGGCCATCTCTTCCGCGTCACCACCTGGGGTGAAAGCCATGGCGCCGCGCTTGGCTGCGTCGTGGACGGCTGCCCGCCCGGCATCCGCTTCAAGCGCGAGGACATCCAGGCCGAGCTCGACCGTCGCCGTCCCGGCCAGTCGCGCTTCGTCACCCAGCGCCGCGAGCCGGACGAGGTCAAGATACTCTCGGGCTTCATCCTGGACGACGACGGCGAGACGATGATCACCACCGGCACGCCGGTGTCGATGCTGATCGAGAATGTCGACCAGCGTTCCAGGGACTATGGCGAGATCGCCCGCCAGTACCGTCCCGGCCATGCCGACTACACCTATGACGTCAAATACGGCCTGCGCGACCATCGCGGCGGCGGCCGTTCCTCGGCGCGCGAGACGGCGGCGCGGGTGGCGGCTGGCGCGCTGGCGCGCAGGGTCGTGCCCGGCATGACGGTGCGCGGCGCGCTGGTCTCGATGGGCGAGAAATCGATCGATCGCGCCAATTGGAACTGGAACTTCGTCGGCGACGCCGAAAATCCCTTCTTCACCCCCGATTCCGCCTCGGTACCGGTGTTCGCCGCCTATCTCGATGGTATCCGCAAGGCAGGCTCCTCCGTCGGCGCCGTGATCGAAATCGTCGCCGAAGGCGTGCCTGCGGGGCTAGGCGCGCCGATTTACGCCAAGCTCGACCAGGACATCGCTTCCGGCCTGATGTCGATCAACGCCGTCAAGGGCGTCGAGATCGGCAACGGTTTCGAGGCTGCCCGGATCACCGGCGAACGGAACGCCGACGAGATGCGCATGGGCAATGACGGCAAGCCGGTGTTCCTGTCCAACAATGCCGGCGGCATACTGGGCGGCATCTCGACCGGCCAGGCGATCGTCGCCCGCTTCGCCGTCAAGCCGACCTCGTCGATCCTGACGCCACGAAAGTCGATCGACAAGGACGGTCACGATGTCGAGGTGATGACCAAGGGCCGCCACGACCCTTGCGTCGGCATCCGCGCGGTGCCGATCGGCGAGGCCATGGTTGCCTGCGCGATCGCCGACCACTATCTGCGGCACAGAGGACAGACGGGGAAGGGAGTAGGCAGTGGGGATTAGGCAGTAGGCGAGCCTGCGCACCCGACACAGCCTTTTCCTTCCCTACTGACTACCGCCTAATCCCTATTTCCTGCGAGCGAAGCGAGCGCCCCAATGCCATACGACCAGAAGAAGATCGTCGAAGCGATCCGCGCCTTCGAGCGCGGCGAGATCGTCGTCGTCATGGACGACGACGGACGCGAGAACGAGGGCGACCTGATCGTCGCCGCCGTGCATTGCACGCCGGAGAAGATGGCCTTCATCGTGCGCAACACCTCCGGCATCGTCTGCACCCCGATGCTGCGCGAGGACGCCAGGCGGCTGAACCTCTCGCCGATGGTGGCCGACAATGATTCCGCCCACACCACCGCCTTCACCGTCAGCGTCGACTTCAAGCATGGCACGACCACCGGCATTTCCGCCGACGACCGCACGCTCACCGTGCGCAATCTCGCCAACGGCAATGTCGGC
>JAFKFE010000584.1 GCA_017308345.1 Alphaproteobacteria bacterium
GGATATATCCAAACGGATATAACGACGGGCGGAAGGAGGTCCGCTCGCTGGGAGGATAGGTTTGAGCGGACGGCAAGCAGCCGGTCATGCGGATTTCGTCCAGGCTTCGATCGCCAGGAGCGATGCGGCCCATTCTGCGCTCGTCGCCTCATGGCGGCGCTCCCTTCAACTGCATCACCTTGATCCGGCGGAGCGCAAGGCGCCCAGGCGGCTGACCGAAGCCGAATTGCGGCAGGCCCGTCAACGCATGGAACGGATGATCCGCGCGGCGGAGGGAAGCCTCAACCGGCTCTATCAGGCGGTCGGCGGGGTCGGCTGCTGCGTGATGCTGGCGGATCGCGATGGCATTCCTATCGAGCGCCGGGGCGCGGTTGCCGACGACGAGACCTTCGACGAATGGGGTCTGTGGACCGGTACGGTCTGGAGCGAGGACAGCGAAGGCACCAACGGCATCGGCACCTGTCTTGCCGATCAGCGGCCGCTGACCATTCATCGCGACCAGCATTTCTTTTCGCGCAACACGCTCATGAGCTGCACCACGGCGCCGGTCTTTGACCATGAAGGCAACCTGGCGGCCGCGCTGGACGTATCGTCCTGCCGTTCCGACCTCACCGAAGGCTTCGTCCAGCTCATCTCGGTCGCGGTGGGCGATGCCGCGCGCCGCATCGAAGCGGAGAATTTCCGCATGGCATATTCCGACGCCCGCATCCTTTTGGCGCCGGTTGCCGAGCGAAGCGCCGGCGCGTTGATCGCGGTCGACCAGGACGACCTGGTGGTCGGCGCGACCCGATCGGCGCGCCTCGCGCTCGGCATCACTCGCGAAATACTGGCTAGGGGACTGCTCGCCGCCGACGTCCTCGGCGACCAGGTAAAGGTGCATGACGACCTCGACGATGCCGAGCGCGGCGCGCTGCAACGGGCGATGGCGCGTGCCGGCGGCAATGTCTCGGCGGCCGCGCAGAGCCTCGGCATCTCCCGCGCCACGCTGCATCGCAAGCTCGCGCGTTTCGACATCCGCCGCCCGCACTGATCCCCACCTGTGTCATTTCGGCAAATGACCTGTCATTTTCCAAAATGACCTGTCGCAGTTTTGCGACAGTCGGCCTCCGCGATCGGTCGGCACCGGGCTGACAAGCCGTGGCCGATCCGTAACCCTTGCTCTCCAACGCGCCGCATCCCGCGGCGGGTTCTTGGGAGGATGTGATGAACAAGGTGGAATTCTCGCGCACGGCCAAGGTTCCTTTCGCCAAGCGCTATGACAACTTCATCGGCGGCCGCTGGGTCGCCCCGCATGCCGGAAGATACTTCGACAACATCTCACCGGTGACCGGCCGGCCGCTTTGCGAGATCGCCAGGTCGGACGCGCAGGACGTCGAAGCCGCGCTCGACGCCGCGCACAAGGCGAAGGACTCCTGGGGCAAGACCAGCCCGGCGGCCCGCGCCTTGATCCTCAATCGCATCGCCGACCGCATGGAAGACAATCTCGATCTGCTGGCGCTGGCCGAGACGTGGGACAATGGCAAGCCGATCCGCGAGACGACCGCGGCGGACCTGCCTCTGGCCATCGACCACTTCCGCTATTTCGCCGGCGTCCTTCGCAGCCAGGAGGGCAGCCTTTCCGAGATCGACCACGACACGGTCGCCTATCATTTCCATGAGCCGCTGGGTGTCGTCGGCCAGATCATCCCTTGGAACTTCCCGCTGCTGATGGCCTGCTGGAAACTGGCGCCCGCGCTCGCCGCCGGCAATTGCGTGGTGCTGAAGCCGGCCGAGCAGACGCCCGCCACCATCATGCTGTGGGCCGACCTTATCGGTGACCTTTTGCCGGAAGGCGTCCTCAACATCGTCAACGGCTTCGGCCTCGAAGCCGGCAAGCCGC
>JAFKFE010000620.1 GCA_017308345.1 Alphaproteobacteria bacterium
GTTGGCGAACCGATTTCGCAGGAGCGTCGCAATGCCCTGCAAAGCGACAAACGCATTCTCGGCAATGTCGTGCAATGCGATGGCGCGCGCGCCACCATCAGCGCCTATGCCGAGGATGCCGAAGGCACGGTCACCGGGCAATGGACGGTCGGCAAGATGATCTCCATCAATCTCGGCACGACGCGCACGGTCGGCCTTGTCTATGAGATCGGCAAATCGGATCGCGCCTGGAGCAACGAGGGCCAGAACCCGATAGAGGTCAACATCGAATTGATCGGCGAAGTGCGCGACGGCGCCGAGCCTGGCGCCAAGCCGGTCTTCGACCGTGGCATCACCGCCTACCCGCATATCGGCGCCATCGCCCACCGCATTCGCAGCCGCGACCTGCAGGCGGTCTACGACCTGGCCGGGCGCCATTCGGTCACCGTCGGCACGCTTTCGCAGGATGAATCGATCGATGCCAACATCGCCATCGACGACACGCTGGCGCGCCATTTCGCCATCGTCGGCACCACCGGCGTCGGTAAGTCCACGGCGGTCTCGCTGCTGCTGCGCAAGTCGATCGAGGCGCGGCCGGATTTGCGCGTGCTCATCCTCGATCCGCATAACGAGTTCGCCGCCTCGCTGCCGGAATATTGCGTCAAGGTCGATTCCAAGACGCTCGACCTGCCGTTCTGGATGTTCAGGCTGGAGGAATTCGCCGAAGTGCTGTTTCGCGGCCGCGAGACGGTGCCGGAGGAAGTGGATGTCCTGCGAGACCTGATCCCGGCCGCCAAGAACCTTTACCGCAACCCCAGTTCCGGCACCTATGTCCGGCGCGGCAGCGACGCGCTGACGGCGGACACGCCGGTGCCTTACCGCATCGCCGATCTCATCAAGCAGATCGACGAGCGCATGGGCTTGCTCGAGAGCAAGAATGACCGCCCCATCCTGAAGTCGCTGAAAACGCGCATCGAATCGGCGGCCGCCGACCCGCGTTACCGCTTCATGTTCAATTCCCGCCTGATCGAGGACACGATCCACGAGACGATCGGCAACATTTTCCGTGTCCCCAACCACGGCCGGCCGGTCACCTGCTTCGAGATGGCGGGCATGCCTTCGGAAGTGGTCAACTCGGTCTGCTCGGTGCTGGCGCGGCTGGCTTTCGACCTGGCATTGTGGAGCGAGGGCCGGCTGAGGCTGCTCCTGCTTTGCGAGGAAGCGCACCGCTATATGCCGGCCGATCCGCGCCTCGGTTTCGCGCCGACCAGACACGCGCTCTCGCGCATCGCCAAGGAAGGCCGCAAATATGGCTGCTATCTGGGCGTCGTCACCCAGCGTCCCGGCGAGCTCGATCCGACCATCCTGTCGCAGTGCTCGACCTTCTTCGCCATGCGGCTCGCCAATGAGCAGGACCAGGCGATCATCCGCTCGGCGATCGCCGACTCCTCGGCTTCCACGCTGGCGTTCCTGTCCTCGATGGGGCAGCGCGAAGCCATCGCCTTCGGCGAAGGCGTGGCGACGACCATGCGGCTGAAATTCGAGAAGCTGGCGCAGGAGTTCATTCCCGGAACCGCGAAAAGAGACCAGGTCGAGCCCTCCGTCGACGGCAGCGACGTCGATCTGGCCATGATCGTCGAGCGGCTTCGCAATGTGCCAAAGCCGCAGCAGGCCATGGCCTTCGCCGAGGCAGTGGACTCAACGCGTCAAGCCGGCGACCCGGACTACAAGAAGCCGGCCGCAGCCCCGCGCGCGCCGCCGGACGACGATTTCGACGCACGCTACGGCCTGAAACCCTCGACCTTCGGCATGCGCCAGCTGAACGATTGAGGCTCCGTTTCCGCCCTAAAGGTCGGCGAGAATGGGTAAATCTCGTCAGGAAATTCGTCAGGCT